>CALLOB010000013.1 GCA_938005315.1 uncultured Phycisphaerae bacterium | reverse complement strand
GCCGGGTGGGAGGCTTTCCTTTTTCGCCTCGACGAGGGCCAGCGCGACCGGCTGTGTATCAACGTTGACCTTGACCCGGAGAACGTAGTCGATCTTCCCTCGCGAGCGCCGACGGGCCTTGCCGTTGATGATCTCGACCGCGCCGGCGGTCTCTTCGCGCCGAATGAGATCCTCGGTCCAGCCACGCTTGTGAATGGCTGGGTCGATAAGCTTGGCCCGGGTATCGGCTTCATTCAGCGGCATGTCAGCCCCCCGCGAAATCCTGGAGAGACCGTGTCGCCAGAGATACACGTTGCGGCGCCGCCTGGGTAAAGCCTCGCTCGTGATTGTGTTTGCCTGACCACCGGGGCGCTCCTATTCCTCGTCGGGGAAGAATTCGTTCAACAGGTCGGCCCCGTTCTTGCCCATCTCGTGCAGGAGGTCCTTGATCTGTTGAAGCGCGAGCGGCGAAGGCTTCGCCTTGCCGTTCTCCCATCGGTTGATCGTCGGGAAGGTTACACCCAGCTTGGCGGCGAACTTCTCCTGGGTCAGGCCAAGCCTGTCCCGAAGTTCACGGACCAGCGGGGCCCAATCGGGTTGTGCATTCACAACGGACTCTCCTTGCGAGGTCCAGCCAAGTCACGCCATCACCGTTCATGAAGGCCGATATGTCATACGCCTTATCGCCTCCCTGTCAAGAGTTTTCCGGCCGAGCCGAGAGATGGAAAGGGCGACGGCCTCTGGCCGTGCATTTGCCGTCAGCGGGACGAGGCGGCGACGCAGGCGTGGACGTGTGCAGCAACTGCTTTGTGGCGTCCGGCTGCAGCAGGACGGGCGCGTGCTTCGGCGGGGGCAAGACAGACGAGGGCGAACGGCATTGTGTAAGCCTTGACGTTTCGCGGGTGCGTGTATCGAACGACCGCAAGGTTAGCGCCTCCGAATCCCGCTCCGTGCCGAAAAGCCAGGACGGTCCCCACGACGTCTTTGGCGTCAAGATGATGAGGGTTGAACCGAACGACCACCTTCATGCCAACGTTCAAACGCATATCAATCATCCTCCGATGCAGAGCAATCCCTGCTGATGCAAGCACTCTCATCCTGCACGCTGCACGTTGCCAATCAGTGCTTCAAGCGATGCCCAGTCTGGCATGGTGCCGTCGGCTTGGTAGGCCTTGCGGGCCTGGCGGATGGCGGCGTGGAGGTCGGGCCATTCCTGCGACTCGTCCTCGGCCTCGAAGAGGTGGCCCACGGCACGGAGGCGGTAGGCGTAGCCTTCGCGGGCCTCGGTGAGCAGCACGTAGGTTGCGCCCAAGTGCTTCTCCACGCACTCGATACAGCTCGGGCGGGTCGGCGTGTAGGAGCGGCGCGGGCCGACCAGCGGCGGACAGTCGCCGCACTTCTTCTGCTTGGGAACGAGCGTCTCAGCCATTGTCAGCACCTCCACGTATGTCTTTCGGCCCGCTGCGGCGTCGGCGACGCGGGCTGGCCGGCTACTCACGGCGCGGGGGCGAAGGTCAGGTCGAACCGATACCACGCGCCGAAGTGGTACAGCGGGTCGTTGGTCGTGGTATCGATGAACAGCACGTGCGGGCCGGGCTCGAGCAGCACCTGTTGGGGCGGCGGGTTGGAGACGACCGGGGCCATGCCGCCGGCGTTTCACTGCGGCCGTCGCGCGATCTCGATCTCGTCGATGGTCACGACCTGCCGGCCGCGGACGGCCATGTAGAACACGAACCCGTCGTGGGGCAGCGGCTCGACCTTGACGAAGCGCCGGCCGCCGTGACCGGCCGGGGCGGTCCATCGCCGCAGGTCGCCGGCCGCGGAGCCGCCATCGACCGGCCGCAACCCGATCTCGAAGACCTCGCCGGCCGTGGCGTCGCGCTGGAGCACCCGGTACCGCAGCGACAGCTGGTGCGGCACGCCGTGGCGAATGGTGACCAGGTCCGGGTCCGACGCCACGACGACGCGCCAGTCCGGATCGGTCGACGAGCGGGTGTCGATCCGCAGCGACCTCGTCCCTTCAAGCACCGCCCCGGGCTCGTCGGTGACCACAGCCTGTTCACCGTGCTGCAGCCGGCGGTCGTCCTGGGCCTCGAAGGTCATCCGCTCCACCGGCGCCAGGGTCTTCGCCGGCCAGGCGTCCATTTCGTCCCACAGCGGCAGCTCCGGCCGGTCGGGAGTCGAGGCCACCATCTCGCGGATGCGGTCCAGCTCGCGCTCGAATCGCGGCAGCTGGTCGCGCCAGTGGCCCTCCACCGCCGCCATGGAGGAGGCGATCATCATCGGCGTCCACGGGGGGGGAGACACCGGCCGCAGCAGCCCGCAAGGCACCGGTTCGGGCCGGACTCGCTCGGCAAGCCGGACCACCTGGCGCCAATACTGCACCGCCGTCTGGGCTGTGCGGACGCAGTCGAACGCCCGTTGCCGCCGGCTCGCGAAGCGTTCCCAGGCCATGGCCGCGTCGATTCTGGCCGCCCAGTGCGAAGCCAGGGCGGCGTTCAGCTCCAGGCGGTCGCAGAGCCCGGCAAGTCCCGCCCCCTGCGGCCCGTGCAGCGCGGCGACCTCCCTCAGTCCGACCAGGGCCCCGGTTACCCGGTCCGAGAGGCGGCGCAGATCGCGGGCCACCTCCTCCGGTCGCGTCGCCCCGGTCGGCGTGGTGTTCGCCAGTTCGTCGCGCAGGCCGCAAAGCCGTTCGCCCCAGTCGGCCGGCCGACCGACGGGACCGGGTCCGTCCAGAGCCGGCATCCAGGACGGCGCGGCTCGCGCCGCCTCGAACCCGCTGAGCGTCGGAAGCTCCGGCAGGCAGATTAGCGGCACTCCGAATTGCGGCATGTACCACCGGCTTCGATCATGAAACAGCGCCAGCACGCGCGGCATCACCAGGCCGGCGGCCTGCAACGCCTCCAGCAGTGCTTCCGACCGTTCGCCGGTGCGGTAACGCGCGTCCAGCGCGGCGGCCCAGCGACCGGGCTCATAGGCCGCGCCCGCGTCGAACGCATAGGCCCCGAAGCTCTCGACGGTCAGCACGTCCTCGTCGTCCCGGCATCTCAGCAGCATGCCTGCCAGACCGTGCTGCCGCAGCGAGAGCGTCAGCGTCCGCATCCACTGGGGGTCGCCCCACGCCAGATGATCAAGAGCGCCCTCCGGCCCGCCGACGGCCGCGACCGTTGCCGGCCGGGCCCGACGGGGCGGCTGATTGTTGACCGCGGCGGCGAACCGAACCGCCTGCGGGTCGGGTTGGGGCTTGAACCACTGCCGGCCCTGGAGATCGTGCAGCAACACCGTGTCCGGCAGGGTGTCCAGCACCCGGCGGACCTGCACGGGGGTCAGGCCGGCGGTGTGGAGCAGCAGGCGCGGCGCCAGCCGCTGCACAGGGGCCGAGGTCGGGATCGTTGTGGGTTCCGCGATCATGGTCGGCGCCTCGGCCGAGGACGCCGCCGGTGCCGGGTCATGAGCAGCCGATGCGGCCACGGCCTCCACCACGGCGTCAAGCACCGCTTGCGAAGGCTGCGCCTCCGTGCCGGCCCAGGGGGCCAGAACCAGCCGCGGAAACGCCGTCAGCAATGCGGTGGCGACCGCACGGGCTTCAGCCGCCCCGGTGGAGTCGTTCTGCGGCCGCGAGTCCGACTCCGGGGCGGCATCGACCTGTGTTCCCAGGCCGTGGGTCAGAAGGCATAAGTCGATTCCCCGGCTTCCCGCCGCGTCGATCAGCCAGCGCAGCTGTTCGGCATGCTCAGGCGGGGCGGCCGGCGAAAACTGTCGCGGGCCTGCGGCGGCCTGAGGTCCAAGCAGCGGCTGAAACGGGCCGGGATGCTCCAGCACCAAAATGTTGAGCCCCGCGGCGGCCATCGCATCCAGCCGGGCCGTCCATGCCGGGCGGTTGAGCCACGGCCCTTGCGGGTCGTTTTCCTTCGCCGCGAACGCTTTCCAGGGCGGACGGTCGCATCCCAGAGCCGCCGGCAGCGGCCGCACCAGCCCGCGCACCGTCAGCGGCCCGGACCAGTCGGTGGGCACCCGTTCCCACAGCGACGGGTTGTGGTTGTTGGTGAAATCGACGCCGGCCACGGTGGACAGCGGCACGCCGGGACCCACGTCCATCTCCGGCCGGCAGATGCCCAGGAAGCACAGGCCGATGGTCCGACCCGGGGCGAAGGGCGGGGGTTGACCGAAGTCCGACCAGGGGATGCGGGCCTCGACCACATAGCCGGTGTCGACGTCGCCGCCCATGTTCAGCGTGGTGCCTTTTTTCAGGCGGACGGCCCACTCCAGCGTGGAGTTCCAGGTCGGCGGCCAGTCGTGGCCGGGAAAGGTCGGCGGCGGTTCCCCGGTGGTGCCGCGCGTCCAGTTCACGCCCCCGGCGGCGCTGAAGCCGAACTGGAAGGTGTCGGGCGTGCGGCGCACGTCCGTCCCGGCGCCCAGGTCGATGTAGAATTCGACGCCGTCGTCCTCCCAGACCGGATCCTTGCGGTGCCGCCGGATGCCGGTGACATCGGGGTCGGTGACGTCGGCGGCGAAGTAGAGGCAGCGTTCGTCCCAGGCGAGGTAGAACCGGACGTGGTTTTGCGGCAGTCGGGCATCCCAAGCGTCCCAGACCCGGGCGATCTCCAGCCAGGCGCGGTCTTCGATGTATCCGTCGATGACCGGCGGCACGAAGCCGGCGGCCGGACCGGCCCACAGCGCCGCAACCGCGACCGTCGCGGCAGGGAGTCGCCCGGTCCGTTGCATGGTCTGGCCCTCGCCTTGGAATCCCGGCCCGGGGGGCGGACCGCGCCGCGGGGCGGATCGATCCGGCCCCGCGACCGCCACGGTTCCGTCTCCCGGCCGGCGGGTTCACGCCAGGGCGTTGAAGATCGCCTCGACCCGGTAGGAGCGCTCCTGTCCGTCGAGGTCCAGGATCAGCGTCTCGCCGACGGCCTTGCCCCTCAATTTCCGGCACAGCGGCGCCCGGTAGTTGTAGACGCCCTTCTCGACATCCGCCTCGAACGGTCCGAGGATGGTCAGATCCCGCCGCGAACCGTCGTCGGCGACCAGCGTCACCCGTGTGCCGAACTCCACGACCTCGGTGGCGATCTCGCCGGGGCTCACCACGCGGGCCAGGGCGAGCTCGTTCTGGATCACCGCCACCCGGGCCCGCAGCAGGTCGCGCTCCTCCAGCGCGAACTTATACTCCGAGTTCTCGCTCAGGTCGCCGTGCGAGGCCGCTTCGCCGATGGCCCTGGCGTTCTGTGGGATCTTGACCAGCTCCAGGTGCCGCAACTCCTCCTCGCGCCGCAGGATGCCCGCCTGCGTCGCCAGAATCAGCGTGTCGTCCGCCCACGGATCGACCCGCTCCCGCACGGCGTGCAGGCCCGGGTGCGTGTCCAGGATGATGCGGATCAGGTCGCCGTGCACCACCTGCCCCAGCCCCTCCAGCCGTTCGATGGTGGTCTTGATCGTGGAGGCCAGGCCGGGCTCCATGGCCGCGATCACCTCCCGGAAGCGGGCGTACCTGTCGGCGCTCAGCGCGTTGCGCACCTTGGTTCGCGTTTCGCGCCGCTGCGACGCCGGGGCGTGGTCGCTGCGGCTCACGCGGCCGTGATGGTCCAGCAGTCGCAGCAGCAGCTCCCGCGGGGGCACGGGGTCGAAGCCCGCCCGCCCGCGCCAGATCCAGCACACCGCGTCCAGGCAGTTCGTGAAATCGCCCAGGGCCGCCTCCACGGCCTGCCGCAACAGGTCTTCGCGACCTGCCTCGCGTAGGGCGCCGGCGATCAGGTCGCAGCCTTCCTGCGGCGCCGTCGGCAGCAGGGCCGCGTAAGTCTCGATCCAATCCGTCGGCCGCAGCCGGCGGATCAGCCCCAGGGCCCTCAGATACAGAGCCGAATCGGACAACTGCCGCAGCAGACCGGGCACATCGGCTGCGGCGGCCAGAATCTCCGCGGCCGGGGCCGGCAGATCGGCGCCGGCCGGCTCGGCCGTCAGGCGGTCGATCACCAGGGCCTCGGCCAGGGCGTCGCCGGGAGCGGCCTTGCGCAGGGTCTCGACCTTCCGCATCACCTCGGCGTGCATCCGCCGGATCATCGCCGGCTGCACCGCGCTGCCGCGGTGGCGGCATTCGCGCAGGTACAGCTCGATGAATCCCAGCCGCTGCGCGGGCGACTCGCAGCGGACCCACTGGGGTTCCAGCTCGTCCTCCAGCGTCCGGCCGCCCTCGTGCCAGGTCAGCACCACCGGGTTGCGGCCCTCGAGCACCACGTGCGGCGACTTGCGCAGCTGGGCCCGGACCCTGGACCACCACGAGGCCCACTCCCCGGCGGGGAGGTAACGCGGGCAGAGCAGGTGTTCCAGCTCGTCGGAGTCCAGCCGCCCGCGATGGCTCCGCAGCAGGCTCACGACCAGTCCGACCGGGTCGGACCGCAGCATCTCGCCGATGCGCTCGGGAAACAGCTGGGCCAGCACCCGGAAGTCGTTTTCGTTCGCCGCGTCATAGGCCAGGGCCAGCGCGTCGGCGTCCAGCTCACGGGTACCCTGCCGGGATTTCACCGTGTAGACGCAGCGCTCGGAATCGACGGCCGTGACCACCGCCGCGTGTTCGTCGCTGCGGGCCAGCAGGCAGTCTCCGATCTTCAGCCCCAGGCAGATTTCCAGCGTGCGCAGCGCCCGCCGCGGCGACTTCTGGCCGCCCAGACCCGACAGCTCGATCAGCCGGGCCAGCTCGGGCCGATCGGGAAAGGCCTCCCGGTAGCAGGCCAGCACTTCCTGCCGGATCTCCTGGCTGTCGCCGCAGCGGAGCAGCAGCTCCCGGCCCAGCGCCAGGATCTCCGACGGTTCGGCCGACTCCCGCAAAGTCGTCAGCCACGTCCAGCCCAGCGCCGCGGCCTCGGCGGCCTTGCCCCTGCCGACCAGCGCCGACAGGGCCCGAAGGCGGTCCTCGCGGTCCTCCCCCGACGGATCGATGCCCTCCAGCCAGCGGTTCTCCAGCGCCGCCAGATCTCCCCGCTCGGCCAGATCGGCCAGTCGCAAGCTTCCGTTGCCCATGTACCTTCCCGCCTGTTTCTTCGACGCGGACCGTCCGCCCGGACCGCTTCCGAAGCCGTCCCCGTCGCCCCTATCAACAGCACCGGCCGCACGCAGCCCGAGGGCAGGGTGCGGCCGTGGCGGAAAAAACAGTATCTGCGATGCCCGCGGCGCTGTCCAGCGCCGTCGGCGCAGCGGGCCCTGGCCGGGGCCGTGACGAGTCCGGCGCCCATCAATCGCCTCAGCGGGCAGCAAGCGTTTCGTTCGCACCATGGCCCGTATGGAGGGCCCCGCTCCGTCAGGGCGGTTGAATCTTTCGGAGGGCCCCGCTCCGTCGGGGCCGCAAAGATGGGCTTGAGAAAGCCCGCAATCGCGGACGCGACGGAGCGCGTGGCTCCGCGGCGGCCGTCCCGGACCGCATGACGCGTCCCGGCCGCTCGGCTATAATCCGGCCTCATGGGTAAACGCGGCTGCCGACGGATCGGTGCGCACCGGATCCAGGGGACCATCCTGGCCGCGAGCCTTCTGGCTTTCGCGGGCTGCGGGCCGTCGGCCGAGGTGTTGCTTGTTCAACCGCAGCTGACCGGCTGGCAGCGCGAGATCCGGCTGCTCAGCGAGAGCGTGCACTGGGCGCCGGGCGAGTCCGGAAGCCGGGTGCTGGCCGAGTTTCCGCTGCCCGGCGCGGTCCGGGGCCAGCCGATGTACCTCCTGTACCTGCTGGTGCCTTCCGGTGCGGGCGATTGGCCGGTGACGCCCGAGGTTGACGGCGGCGTGAGCGGCTTCATGATCCAGACCCGCGGTCGCCACGCCGGTCTGGCCTCGATCGTGGAAGGGCAGGTCATCGCCGGAATCGCCCCCGAAGGTCCCCAGGCCGCCCGCGAGCTGCGACTCCGCGTGACCTGCGACGACGGCAGTCGCCTGGAAGGGTGGCTTCGCGCCCTGCGCAACGACCGCCGGCTTCGTCAGTTCGAGAGCCGCGAGCGGCCCGTAGATGTCGAAGCCCTCGTCGGACGCCAAGTGGCCCGCCCGGCGCGCAGCCGACCGGCCCCGTGACCCGCCGGACCGACAAACCCCGTTCTTTTGGACGTCCGGCCCCGCTTGACAAGCCTGCGCCGGCCCTTGATACTTGGATGAATTAGGGGGCTCGGCGAACGGCGGCTTGCCGCCGCCGCGCGGCACCCCGCCGGCGAGCTTCCTGAAAGGCGAGTCGCGGCCGGGTGAGCGCCGCTCCATCAACCCGGTGAGTGCCCGGGAATGATCCGGCCCGGAAAGCCTCCGTTGCGTCAGCCCCCGATACCGCCGGCCGTGGTCCCAGGCCCGCCGCCGCGGTCAGCCGGGCGAGCATGAACCCGATACCCGACCTCAGGCAGGAATACCCCGGATGGCGATCAGTGCCCGCGGACGGTGTCGCGGGCCGAGGAGAGGCCGATGGCGGCGAGTAACACGGTCTGGGGCATCGACCTGGGGCAGTGCGGGCTGAAGGCCATCCGGCTGCGGGCCGAGGGGGATACGGTCCAGGTCGTCGATCACGTTTTCATCGAGCACGCCAAGATCCTCTCCCAGCCGGAGGTCGATCGCGCCGGCCTGATCGCCGAAACCATGAAGCAGTTCACCTCGCGCCATGACCTCAGCCGGGAGCGGCTCTTCGTGGGCGTGCAGGGCCAGCACACCCTCGCCCGGTTCAGCCGGCTGCCGCCGGTGGACAGGAAGAAGATCCCCGAGATCGTCCGTTACGAGGCCCAGCAGCAGATCCCGTTCGATCTGGACGAGGTGATCTGGGACTACCAGGTCCTCGGTGCCGAGCCCACCGGAGAAATCAACGTCGGAATCTTCGCCATCCGCCGGGAGCTCCTGAGGGAGCACCTCCAGTTCCTCTTCCGGCTCAACCTCGAGCCCGCCGGCGTGCAGGCCGCGCCCCTGGCCCTGTACAACGCCCTGCGGTTCGACGGGCTGTGCGGCGGATCCGAGGCCGTCGCGATCCTCGACATCGGTACTCAGAACGCCGATCTGATCGCCTGCGACGGCGACACGCTGTGGACCCGCAACATCCCCATCGGCGGCAACAACTTCACCGAAGCCCTGCAGAAGACCTTCAAGCTGTCCTTCCGCAAGGCCGAGAACCTCAAACGCGACGCCGCCAGGAGCAAGTATGCCCGCCAGATCTTCGTGGCCATGCGCCCGGTCTTCGCCGACCTGGTGGCCGAGATCCAGCGCTCGCTGGGTTACTACACCGCCAGTTCCAACCGCCGCGGCGTGCGGATCACGCGCATTCTGGCCATGGGCAGCGCCTTCAAGCTGCCCGGCATGCAGAAGTTCATCCAGCAGAACCTCGGGCTGGAGGTCGAACGGCCCAGGACCTTCAATAAGCTCTCAATGGCCTCGGCTCCCGAGGCCGAAGCGCTGTCCGAGAACCTGATGAGCTTCGGCGTGGCCTACGGCCTGGCCCTGCAGGGGCTGGGCAGGGGCCAGATCGCCAGCAACCTCCTGCCTCCGGAGATCGCCCGCCAGGTCATCTGGCGAAGGAAGACCCCGCTGTTCTACGCCGCCGCCGCCGGACTGGCCCTGTCGGCGGTCATCGTCTGGGGGCGCAACATCGCCGATGCCCGCGTGGTCGCGGCCCACCGGGACGCCGGCGGCGAACGCAGCATCGCCGTGCCCGAGGTGCCGGAAGACAGAATTCTCGATCAGCTCCGCCCCGCCGAGGAGGCTCTGCGGGTGATCGCGGCGGGCCCCACGGGCTCAGGGCCTCTGGAGAAGGCCCGCCAGGTTCTGGCGGTGGACAAGCACCTCAAGGAGGTGCTCAATCGCATCGACCAGGCCAACCAGAACCTCCTGGCCCAAGCCGAGGAACTCGCCGACCTGCGGGCCCAGCAGCCGGTCTGGCCGAGGATCCTCTGGCTGATCCACTCCTGCCTGCCGGCCGGCGACCGGGAGCTGGTCGAGGCCTGGAAGCAGGGCCCCGAGGCCTACCGGCGGCGGATCGAGCAGGGGGGCGCAAAATTCGAGCGCGGCAGACGCGAGCAGATCCTGATCCGCGACTTCAGCGTCGAGTTCATCGAGGGCGACGTCATCGCCGCCTACGAGGCCCGCACGCAGGGTGCCGCCGGGCCGTCCCCCGGCCCCGGCGGCCTGCCGATGCCATCCGAATCCGTCGGCGGACCGGCCTCGGGCTTCATCATCACCATCCTCGGGCAGACGCCGCACGCCGATCCCTACGGCTTCATCAACCGGGCGTTTCTCTCGCGGCTCAAGGATGCCGCCACCGAGGGCGTGTACCTGTACGGCGGCCGGCTCGACCGCTGCTGGAAGGTGGGTTCCAGGGACGCCGCGGGGTTCCGCTCGCAGCTGCCCGGCGGCGGAACCCGGCAGATCTACCGGTCGGGCTCCGATGCGGGCACGAGCGGCGCGGGCGGCGGAGAACTCATCGATCCGGTGACCAGGGAATCGACGGTCAACGACTCGGAGTTCACCGTCATCTTCGCGGCGGTCCTGGGCGACAAGCCCAGGGAGGGCGCTGCCGGCGAGGCGCCCGCGCGGGAGGAGTAGTCCGGACGCCGGAACGCCGGCCGGGCCCGCGCAAAGGGGCCGCGGACCGCGTGGCAGCGGAGGGCCTGCGACAGCGGGCATGCTCACATGGGCGCGATGATCGGCAGAATCGTGGCGTGGGTGCGGCTCAACCTCACCATGGTCATCTGCGGATCCGTGGCCGCGGTGTCCGTGGTCGCCATCGTCCTGGGCATGCTGCTGCCCGACGTGCAGGCTTCCCTCCAGAAGGACAAGAGCGTCTACGACAGCCTCAAGACCGCCGCAGGCTCGGCGATCAACGAAGCGGTCATCGAGAAGCACCGCCAGATGCAGCAGGACGTCCGCCGCCGCCTGCAGCGCTATATCGCCGAGGCCTCCCGGACCCGGGACTACGTCCCCGTCCACCCCGAGGTGTTTCCGGCCGTCCGCCCGGACCGCCAGAACGCCCCGTTCGAGTTCCGCGAGACCGTGCGGCGCAAGCAGCGCGACCTGCTCGAGCTGCTCAAGGCCAAGGACCGGCCCACCGACGAGGAGGTCCGCGATTACGAAAACAAGCTCAAGGCCGACGCCAAGAAGGAGGAACGTCTGCGCGGCGGAGGGATCCCCGCTCCGGGCATGCCCGTCATGCCCGGCGAGGGTCTGTTGGACCGGGGGGCCGCTCCGGTCCGCGGCCGGCTGCCCGCTGACGGAATGGGCGGTGCGATCGATCGCTCGCGGACGCTGCTGGAGATCCCCGCCGAGCAGCTGATCCGCGAGAACCCCGCCTCGGGACTGGCGGTCATGATCGCCCGGAGCATCTACTGCTACGCCTCCCCGGCCAGCCTCGTCCCCCAGCCGGTGCTCACCGAGCAGGGGCAGCCCTCGCTGGAGTCCATGTGGCGGTCCCAGGTGTCCATCTGGGTGCAGGAGGACGTCATCGGGGCCTTGGCCCAGTTCAACGCCGCCGTCGCGGACGCGCTTCCGGAGGATCAGCGCTGGGTCGGTCACCTGCCGGTCAAGCACCTGGTCGGTTTCACGATTTCCTCGATGCAGCTGGCCCCGGCGGGCGGGGCGGCCGGCGGCGCCGCGGCGGTGGGAGGCGAGCCGGGCGGTCGCATGTCCGGCGGGGGCGTTTCGGGAAACCCCGGCGAGGTGACCGGTTTCATCAAACGCACCAGACAGCCCGATATCGACGTGGTGCGCTTTCAGCTGGACCTTGTCGTCGAGGCCCCCAGGCTCATCGAGGTGCTGGAGGTGATCGCCGCGGCAGGCTTCTACACGCCTACCCGGGTGACCTACGCCGAGGTGCCCCCGAACCTCACCCTGACGGATTACGTTTACGGACCTGCGCCGGTGATCAGGACGCAGGTCAGCTACGAAGGCTGCCTGCTGCGGTCCAAGTACGCGCGGTGGATCCCCGCCCAGCTCAGCGGCGACACCTCCGGCATGGGCGTCCCCGGAGGGTCCGGCGCGCCCGGCGGCGTGGGACCGGGCGGCGGGGGAGGGCGTTTTCAGCCGCCGCCGTCGCGGGTCCCGCGCGGTGCCCGGCCGGACCGGGGCGATGATTCCTGAGCGGACCGGGACCGCAGAAGCGGGCCCCGACCTTGAACGCCGGTGAGGCCCGCCGCGCTCGCGCGGAGGCCGGGAGAAGTCAGGCATGGCCAAGCAGACCGTCAGCACGATCGAGCGCCACGTCGAGAAGCCCGTGCTGGGCGTGGCCGCCCTCGTCCTGCTCGCGATGGCCTACCTTTACGGGTTGCGCACCCCCTACACCGTGGAGCTCGACGGCGAAGCCGTCAGCGCCGCGGAGTTCTACCGCCGCGTCGCCCAGGCCGCCGACAACGTCGTCGGGCGCATGAAGCAGGCCTCGGCCGACAACCTCGAACCCCCCAAGCTGCCGATCGCCGCCCGCAGCGCGAAGGTGCCCACCGACATGCCTGTCACCTTCGCGCCGCTGCAGCCCAGCGTCCCGGAGATCGAACGCGTCCGCCTGGCCGGCAAGCTTCGCCTAATTCAGCCGCCGGCGCCGACGCCCCCGCTGGTCACCACCGGCCGGGCCTATACCCGCCTTCCCCCGGAGCCGGACACCGGGGCCTCGGTGGAGACCATCGGAAGCGGCGCCACGGTGCCTGATACCGTCCTGAGCCGTGATCACAGCTGGGTCACGGTCTTCAGCTCCTTCGACCGGGCCAGGGTGCGCGACGAGTATGTCCAGGCGGCCTACGGCCCCGAAGCTCAGACCGTGCTCGTGGCCGAGGTACAGCTCCAGCGGCAGCGGCTGCTGCCCTCCGGTGCATGGCCGGAGGAGCCCGAGCCGGTCCGCGCCTTCGCCAAGCAGATGATCGATCCTCGCAACCGCTCCGTGCCGGTGACGCCGGATCCCGAAGACCCCACCCAGTTCCTGGTGGCCGAGGAATACCAGAGGATCATCGACGAGGTCCGCCAGACACTCAATTCCACCGCCGGCCAGAGCCTGATCCTGCGCCCGGCGTTCCAGAAGTACCTCCCCCAGCCGCTGGACTGGACCGCGCCGGAGTCGCTGCCGCCCTTCGGCCTGGATCCGATGGACTTCGGCGCGATCATGCCCGACCTGCAGGCCGAGACCGCCGCCCGCACCCGCAAGCCGGGCGAGCCCGGAGGCCGCCCGGGCCGCGCGGGACGCCAGCAGGCCGCCGACGATCTGCGCGCCGCCGACGAGGCCTTTCGCCGCCAGGATTACCTGGAGGTCAATCGCCTGCTCGAGGCCGTGCTGGCCAACCCCGATGCGACCGCGGCCGATCAGGACAGGGCCAACAGGCTGCTCGACGAACTCCGCGGACGCATCGACCAGGCCCAGCGGCTGGCCGCCGAGCAGCGCAGCGCCACCTTCCAGGAACTGCTCGGACCCGAGAAGGATATGATCTGGGCGATCGATCTGACCGTCGTGCCGGGGCAGACCTACCGCTACCGCCTGCGCCTCATGCTTTTCAACAACTATGCGGGCAAGGTCGCACGGCTCGAGACGCCCCAGGATGCCGGCACGCTGCTGATTGCCGGCGAATGGTCCGCCTGGTCCGATCCGATCACCGTGCGCCCCACCCAGTACCTCTGGTTCACCGGCGTCGGGGCCGCTCCGGACATCGCTAGGGTCGAGCTTCGCGAGTGGACCCAGGGAACTTGGCGGCAGGGGGCCGGCGAGGTTCAGGTCGGTCGTCCCGTGGTGGTCAAGCCCCGCTCCGGCGCGGATCTGGTCTATGACGGCGTCGTGCTGGCCATCGATCCGGCCCGCCCGTACCGCGAGCGGACCGAGGGTGCGGCCGGCGCCAATGTGAAGTATTCCGACCCCAAGACGTCGCCCGCGCTGATCCTCATGAAGGCCGACGGCCAGACCGAGGAGCGCCTGGCCCTGGCCGACGCTGCGGAACGCCGCGCGGTCATTGCCGCCATTCGTGACGAGGAGAAGAGGCGCGAGACCCTCCAGCCCCGCCAGCCCAAGGGGAGCTTCGGCGGCTCTGGAGGGTTCGTGCGCCCGATCGGTCCCCGACCCGGCCGGCTGGAATGACCCCGGTTCGGGCGAGGGCGGATCGGATGCCGCGCAAGTTACGCGGCGGCCGGTGGTTGAAGTCGTCCCGGACCGGCGGCTGCCGCGACTCGGACAGCTTCCGCAAGGCCGGTTCACGGCCGCACCCGTGCGGATCGACCGGCGTGGTTGCCGCTGAGGCCCCCGGGGCGAACCCGCCCGGAAGCCGGACGTGGTCCGCCGGGCCGGCGGCAGGCGGTTCAAGCCGCCGGGACGCTGGCATGATTTGCCGCGGTGCGGTAAGCTGCTGGCCGCCCGCCACCGGCTTTGCGGTTCGTGGGAACGCGGATGATCATCCACCGTCCGCGGGGCGGACGGCCGGTGGCCCGGAGCCGGCGCGCTGAGTGCGCAGGTGCGCTGGAAACCCGCCGCGATGCCGGCGGTGGTTGAGATGCAGTGTTCGGTCCGGAGCGAGTGATCAAGACCGGCCGCGCTCCCGCCTGCGGCCGGGCGATTCCTTCGGGGTTCGCGCTGGCGAACGGAATCCGCAAAGGAGGCCCTTGTGACAATGGGTCAGAAGACCATGCCGCGGGTCCTGGTGTGCGTTCTGCTCGGCTCTCTCGTCTGCGCGGGTCGGGCCGCCGAGCCGGCCGAAATGCTGGATCAGGCGACCGTTCTCTACCAGCAGGGCGAGTACGCCAGGGCCAGGGACATCCTCATGGCCATCGACCGCGACCAGCTCTCGCCGGAACAGGCCTTCCGCCGCGACGAACTCATGGACGAAGCGGTGGTCGCGATCAATCAGTCCACCAAGGCGGCTCAGGACCTCGACGACGCGGACAAGGCTCTGGCGGCCAACGAACGCGGCCGCGCCGCCAGGCTCTACCAGGCGGTGATCGACAACGCCTACGCCGGTGAACAGGCCAGGGAAAGGGCCCGCAGGGGCCTGGCGCTGATCGACCGGCAGCGCGAGCTGGACTCCGCTCTGTCCGGCTCTTCCGCGGCCACCCGCCCGGCCGGGACGCAGCCGGCGGACGCCGGTCCGGCCGACACCCGTCCCGCCGCCGGACAGCCGGCCGACGACATGGAGAACGCCCGCCGGCAGCGCAACCGCGCCTTGGCCGCCGCCGCGATCAAGGCCGGCGACGAAGCTCTGGAACGCGGACAGTTCGACCTCGCCGAAAGCAGGTTCCAGGAGGCTCTCAAGCTGGTGGCCGGGCACCCCGCGGCGCTGAACGGCCTGGAACTCGTCCGCCAGCACCGCCAGGTCGAGGGCCGCCCGCCGCTGATGGACGAGGCCCGCGGTCGCCGGGACGTCCGCCGGCAGCGCGTCGAGGTACAGCTGGCCGAGCAGGAACGCGAGATCCGCAGGCTGATCAGCGACCGTCAGTTCGAGCCTGCCCGCCACAAGCTGGGCATCAGCCGCCGCAGCCTCGAGGCTGCGCGCCTGGATTTCGAGCCCCCCCAGCGCTACGAGGCCATGGTCCGTCAGCTGGACGCCGTCGAGAGGCTCATCGAGCGAGAGGAGCGGGAATACGCCGAGAGCCGCGCCGCCGAGCAGCGCCGCGAGGTCCGGCAACGCGAGATGGAGCGTCAGCTTCGCGACCAGAAGGACCGCGACGAGCGCATCGGCCAGCTCTTCGAGCACGTCATGCAGTATCAGCGCGAGCGCCAGTATGAAAAGGCCGCCGAGGTCCTCCGCGAGATCCTGGTGATCGATCCGACCTACGACCGGGCCCGCTTCCTGCTTGAGGTGCTCGAGGACACCAACGTCATCCAGGGCGAGAAGCACAGCCACAAGCGCTTCGTGCAGCGCATGGAGGAGGCCCTCCACCAGACCGAGCTGGCCAAGGTGCCCGAGGTCACCGGGGCGAACGACAAGATCATGGCCTACCCCACCGAGGACGAGTGGCGCATCATCGCCGCCCGCGACCCGGTGAGCATCGGGCTGCTGGAGGAATCCAACCCCGAGGTCCAGACCGAAAAGAGGCTGGCCTCCATCATTCCGCCGGTCGAGCTGGACGAGAACATGACCCTCCGGGCGGTGTTCGAGCGGCTGGAGGAGGTCGGCGGCGTCCGCATCTACCCCGCATGGAAGGCCCTTGGGGCCACGGCCGGCGTTCTCCCCGATGATCCGCTGGGATCCACGGTGGTGCTGCGCAACGTGACCCTCGAAAGGGCCGTCAAGGGGATCATCCGCCAGATCGGAGAGGAGGGCGCCGAGATCGGTTACATCATCGACGGCGACGGCATCATCATCTCCACCCGCGAAGACATCGAGGTCATCGAGCAGGACAAGCTCGATACCCAGATCTTCGATGTCAAGGAAATCATCAACCCGCTGGGCCAGTATTCGCGCCGGGCCTCCAGCATGGGAGGCTACGGCGGCATGATGGGCGGGATGGGCATGATGGGGGGGATGGGCATGGGCATGGGCGGTTACGGCGGCATGATGGGCGGAGGCTACGGAGGCTACGGCGGAGGCTACGGAGGCTACGGCGGAGGCTACGGAGGCTACGGCGGAGGCTACGGAGGCTACGGCGGCTACGGCTCCGAGGGCGAGGACGAGAACCAGGACGAGGAACGCGACGATCTCATCGAGGCGATCCAGGAGACCGTCGCCCCCGAGAGCTGGGACCTCGAGGGCCGCGGCATCACCGGCTGGCAGGAGAAGATCTTCGTCACCAACACCCCCGAGATTCTGCGCAAGGTCGCCCGCAAGCTCAACGACCTGCGCCCGACCAACATCCAGGTGGCCATCGAGTCGCGATTCATCCGCCTCCAGAGCAACTTCCTCGAGCAGATCGGCGTCGATCTGGACATCATCCTCAACCAGGGCAACGCCGGCCTGGACAATGCCCTGGTTTCCGGTTCGACCGGCGGAACCGGCGGAACTGGCGGCGGCGGACTGGCCTATGCACGCGATCCGGTCACCGGAGCCCTGCTGCTCCAGCCGCGGCAGTTCACCCGGTACGGTTTCTACCCCGGCGTCCCCGCTGGCTACGGCAACGCGTTCCCGCAGACCGCCCTCAACCAGCCCTACAGCAACGTCGCTTTGGTTCCGCAGGGCAACCCCAGCAACTGGTGGAGCCAGCACACCACCCCGTTCCCGATCGTCAACAACACGCTGGCCCTGGCCAGCCCGCGCGAGACCGGCGTACCCGGCAATCTCGCCGGCGACGTCGCCAGCCTGCCGGGGTTCCAGCTGTTCGGCAGCTTCCTGGATAACATCCAGGTGGACTTCCTCATCCGCGCTACCCAGATGGACACCCGTTCCTCGGTGGTCGATGCCCCCCGCATCGTGACCCCCGACGGCCAGGACGGCGAGGTCGAGGTCACTACCCAGTTCTGGTATGTCGCCCAGCCCGGTCTGCTCCCGGCCGGCGGCAGCGGCGTCGGCGGATATGCCGCCCCGGGCCGGCCCCCGACCATCGCCCCGGCCAACCGCACCCGCAGCCTGCGGGTCAAGTCCTTCGTCATGCCCGACCGCAAGTACGTGCGGCTGGAGCTGGCCCCGCTGATTCAGGACTTCCGGCTGCGGACCTTCCAGGACACCACCGGCCCGCTCCAGCAGCCGGAGTACGACTTCACCCGCGTCCGTACCACCGCCTTTGTGCCCGACCGCGGCTGGCTGCTGCTCGGCGGACTCAAGCAGGCCGGCGAGAGCGAGGTCGAGGCCGGTGTGCCGATCATCAGCAAGATCCCGGTCCTCAAGCGGGCCTACACCAACCGGGCCAAGACCAAGGATGAGTTCGTCATCCTCGTGCTGGTCAAGCCGACGATCATGTTCCAGGACGAGGTGGAAACCGCCGCCTACCCGGAGCTGGCCGCCGGACAGAGGCAGGGTCCATCGAAGTGACGCTGCGGTGGGCCAGACTGTGAACGGGCAGCCCGCGCACGGGTCTCACGGCAGATCGCCCCGCATTGGGCGGCCGGCGGGCCCGGCCGCTCAGCCCGCCGCCGGACGCGACCACGCCATCCCGGCCAGCACCGCCGCCCCGACCAGGATCCGGTAGATCGCAAAGCCCGTGAAGCGGTGCGTGCGGATGAAACGCATGAACGCCGCAACTACCACCCACGCGACCACGAACGAGGTGATGAAGCCCGCCGCCAGCAGCTCGACCTGCTGCGGCTGAACGTCGCCCTTGACCACCGACAGCAGCGACGCACCCACCAGCGTCGGAATCGACAGGAAAAACGAGAACTCCGCCGCTGCCGCCGGCGTCATGCCCAAGGCCAGCGCGCCCATGATCGTCGCCCCGGAACGCGACGTCCCCGGCACCATCGCCAGGCACTGGATCAGCCCGATCAGGAACGCCACCCGCAGCGGAATCGTGCCCGCGTCCGCATGGCGGCCGGGACCGGCGAAACGCTCGATCGCCAGGATGGCCGCGCCCCCCAGGATCAGCGCCGCGGCCACCACCGGCTCGGTCATGAGGTGGGCCTTCATGAAGTCGTCCAGCAGCACCCCCAGCACCGCCGCCGGCAGCATCGCCACGGCCAGCTTGACCAGGATGTGCTCCCGCCAGCCGGACGCCGGCGGGTGAAACGTCAGCCGCCAGAGCCGGCGCCAGAAGTACAGCACCACCGCCAGAATCGCGCCGGATTGGATGAAGAAGTTGAAGACGTCGTTCCAGAAGACGTCGGCACGGTAGTCGATCCCGATCCAGGGCATCACCAGGATCATGTGACCGGTGCTGGAGACCGGAAGGAACTCGGTCAGGCCTTCGACCACGCCCAGGATGATCGCCCGCAGCAGATCGTTCATGAAATCCCCTCGAGAAGGCCGCTTTCCGGTCCTTTTTCTGCGGCGGCACGATCCGGCCGGCACCCCGAAGCCCCGGTCGCAACGCCTCATCCGCCGCCGGCCCGGTCCGCAACGCTCAGAACACCACCCGGAAAAGCACCTGTCCGACCAGATTGGCCCAGACTCCCGCCGCGACGTCGTCCAGGGCGATCCCCCATCCGCCCTCCAGCCGCTCCAGACGCCGGGCCGGCGGCGGCTTGATCACGTCGAAGACCCGAAACAGCATGAACTGCGCCGCCAGGACGCCCATCGCCGCGGGCCAGGTCGGCATCGGCAGCCCGATCAGTGCCACCCATTGCCCGGCCCATTCGTCCAGCACCACCTGGCTCGGGTCGCCGGGCTTGCGGGACTGCCCCGCGTAATGCTCCGCCGCCCACGGACCCCACGCCACGCACCCGGCCACCGCCGCCGCGGCCAGCACCGCCAGGATCACATCCAGACCCCAGGCGACCGGACAGCCGCCCACGTGGTGCACCGCCCACAACCCCGCCGTAACCGCCGCCGCCCCGGCCGAACCGAACGTGCCGGACGCCACGGGCGCATACCCCAGTCCCAGGCCGGTCAGCAGCGGAATCCGGAGCCTCATTTCGACACCGACGTCTGCGACAGAACCCCCCGCGCCGCCCGCAGGTAGGGGATCGCCGAGAGAAAGGTCACCGCCACCATCAAATACACCACCACCGGCCGGAGCATGGCCGGAACCCCCAACAGCAGGTCCGGGTGGGCGATGGTCACCAGCACCCACACCACCGTCACCGACTGCAGCACCATCTTGGCCTTGCCGTAGATGTTGGCGCCGAAGGCCTGACCGCTGGCCTCCTCCACCCCCCGCAGGCTCGTCACCAGCAGCTCCCGTCCCAGGATCGCCACCACCATCCAGTCTGAAAGGTCCGACAGCTTGCGCGACTGGGAATCCACGAACGAGTCGCCGGCCAGGAAAATGTACGTCCCCAGCACCAGAATCTTGTCCACGAACGGATCCAACACCCGGCCGAACGAGGTCACCTGGTTGTGCCGCCGGGCGAGGTAGCCGTCCAGGATGTCGCTCAGCGCCGCGACCACGAACAGCCCCGCCGACAGATCCAGCAGCCAGTTGCCGGCCGCGCCCGACCTGGCGTCGTACTGCGCCAGGCACGCGAACAGCAGCACCGCCATGAACAGGCGGGCGATGGTGATCTGGTTGGGCAGGTTGATGCGCATCCGGCTCCGGCGGGCCCGGTTGCAGGACTCACCGGACCGGGAGAATAGCGTTCGTCGGCCGGGCGATCAAATCGTACCCCTCCGACCCCTCGCACAACGCCCGTACCAGCCGGCCCGGCTTCACCCCGCCGCCCAACAGGTAGGTCACGGCGTCTACCTCCGGGGCCTGGCCCGGGTGGCGACCCGCATATTGTCCGCCCTTCACGGGCTGGTCCACCAGCACGTCCAGAAAACGCCCGCGCCAGGCCCGCGCCGCCTCGAAAGCGACCTCCTGTTGCACGGCCATGATCGCGTCCGCCCGGGCCTGTCGCTCCGCCGGCGGAAGATCGTCCGGCATCCGCCCGGCAGGCGTATCCGGCTCCGTGGAGTAGGGAAATACGCCCACGGCCGCGAACTTCATGGCCCTCACGAAATCCAGCAGCTCCTCAAACTGGGCCTGCGTCTCGCCCGGGAAGCCGGCGATGAAGGTTGTCCGGATCGCCACCCCCGGCAGGCGGTCGCGCAGCCGCTGCAGAAGCCCCTCGGTCCGGGCCCGCGTCACCCGGCGCCGCATCCGCTTGAGGATCCCGTCGCTGATGTGCTGCAGCGGCAGGTCCACGTACTTGACGACCCGGGCGCATTCGCCGATGGCGTCGATCACGTCGTCCCCGAACTCCGAAGGGTAGGCGTACAGCAGCCGGATCCAGCCGACGCCCTCCACGTCGTCCAAAGCCCGCAGCAGCCCCGCCAGCCCGGGGGCATAGCCGATATCACGCCCGTAACTGGTCGTGTCCTGCCCGATGATGTTCAGCTCGAAGACCCCATCGGCAATCAGTTCCCGGGCCTCGGCCAGCACGGCCTCCGGCGGCTTGCTCCGCATCGGTCCCCGGATGGCCGGAATCGTGCAGAACGTGCACTTCTGGTCGCAGCCCTCGCTGATCCGAAGATAGGCGTAGTGCCGGGGCGTCAGCCGCAGCCGGGCGGTGTCCAGGGCGATGTGCGGATGATAAGGCCCCAGGTGAAGGTCGGGCTGCCGGCGGGAGCCTGCCCCTCTCGACCCGCCCTTGACCTGGCCGAGTCCCTCCAGCACCGCATCGACGATCTCCTCCCGCCGATGGACGCCGACCAGCGCGTCGATGCCCGGAACGTCCTCCAGCAGTCGCTGACCGTCGCGCTCCACCAGGCAGCCGGCCACCACGACCCGCCGGCAACGCCCGTTCCGCTTCATGGCCACCGCCCGGGCGATCTCGCGGTGGGCCTCCTCCCGGGAGGCCGCCAGGAATCCGCAGGTGTTGACCACCAGGACATCCGCGTCCGCCTCGTCCGCCGTGATCGCCACACCGGCCTCGGCCAGCAGCCCCAGCATCTTCTCGGAGTCCACCAGGTTCTTGGCGCACCCCAGCGACACAAACGCGACTCGCGGCGAACGTCTCAAACAGACCGTTCCTTTCTGGCTGAACAGCTGCTGGACGATCATAGCCCGCAGCATCAGGTGGGCGCAAAACCTGCGCCTCAGACCACTCTCGGACCGCCAGGACCACGAGGCGAAAATCCGTCGCGCGTCTTCGGGCTTGACTTGCCCCTTCGGCAACAGACCGCTTCCTCGGGCGATCTCCTGTCCGCTCGTCCTTCACCCCGGCGCATGCCAGGGCTCGCGAATCACCGTGCTGCGTCATGTCCTGAAAGTCTTTTTCGCTTCGAGCGGAAAATAGACTTGCGGACGCCGGCCCGGCCACCATAATATACCACCGCCCGAGGCATCCCCCCTAAAGTCCGTCTGGTTCACCCCGGCCAGACGGCACCGCCTCGGGTTTTTTTATGCGCACGCACCATCTCGGCACCGCAAAGCCTCAGACTCGACGCGCAGGATCACAGCATTACAATGGCCCGTCGGTTGATGACGGGTTCCACGAGCCGGTGATGAGCATTCGCCCCGCCAGCTGGACAGTTCGCCTGGTCGCGGCCGCCGCCTGCGGGGCTGCGTTCCTCACCCCCGGCTGCGCCCCGTCCACCACGCTCATGCCGGACATGAGCGTGCTGCCCGTCTCGATGGCGCCGAGCTACTCCGATCGCGACTGGGCGGTGGTGCTCCGCGACTACGTGCGCTACGGGCTGGTCGATTACGACGCCTTGGCCGCCAACCGCCAGCCCTTGGAACGCTACTACGCCCTCGTGGCCGTCACCGGACCGGCCAGCACCCCCGAGCAGTTCCCCTCGCCGGCCCATGCCACCGCCTACTACCTCAACGCCTACAACGCCCTGGTCATTCGCGCGGTGCTGGAACGCTATCCCGTGACCACCATGTACGACCTCAGCATGCCCCGCCTCGAGCACGACTATCAGTTCAAGGTGGATGGCCGGGTCTGCAATCTTGCCGCCATCGAGGACGAGATGCTCCGCAGCAGCGACGGCGATGCCCGCACCCTCATGGCCACCTGCCGGGCGGCGATGGGCACGCCCCGGCTGCCCAATCAGCCCTACCAGGCGACCCTCCTGGAGCGCCAGCTGGCCGAGGCCGCCGCCGAAGTGCTCGACAACCCCGATCTCTTCCGCATCGACCACGCTGCCAGGACGATCTACGTCTGGCAGCTCGTCGAACGCCGCCAGGACGAGTTCGTGACCTTCTGGAAGATGCGCCGCCGCGTGCGGGCCGGCTACCTCTTCAACGTGCTGCTGGAAATGGCCTCCCCCGAACGCCGCCGCGCTATTCAGGGCGCCGTCGGCTATGCTATCCGGCCGTTACCCTTCGACCGGACGCTCAATCGCTGGTCGCCCGGCACCGCGAAGCCCGTGGCCCCGTGAGCGACCGACCAGGATTCATGATGAACCCCTCGCCCCACCCGGCATTCGCCGATTTCCTGCTCGCCGCCGCGGGCCGGATCGATGCCTATCTGCGCCTGACCCTGGCCGAACTGATGCGACTGCGCCCGGAACCTTCTGCCGACTCCGCCGAAGGGGGCGACCGCTACCGGCCCATGCTGGACTTCCTGACCGCCCGGATCGAGCAGGCCGGCGGAGCGGTTCTCAGCGGTTCGTCAGACCGATGCGCGGCGATGCCCGGCGAGCACGTCGATCCTGGCGATGCCGGAACCGCCGCCGGAGGACTGTCCGCCCGGCTCGGAGACGTCGCGGAGGACCCGTCTGCCCCGCCGACCCTCGTGCAGATCGCCAACCTCGAACAGACCGCCTGCGTCGCCGTCCTGCTGACGCAGATCCAGCTGCTGGCCGAGTTCGCACGCCGCGGCGGGCCAGGACTCGGCCCTTACCTCTTCCGCTTTGTGGGACCCGATGAACCGGCTCCCTTCCACCCCGCTTGCGACGCTTTCGGGGCACCACTTGCCGGGGTCCCGGTCGTCGTCCACCAGCCTACCAGCCTCGTCCCCCGATTGGCCGGTCCGGGCATCCTGCCGTTCACCTGCCGGTTCAATACCCCCGACCGCCCGCAGGCGGCCCTGGAAATCTTTCCCCTCGTGGCCATGGAACTGGAAAAGCTCGCCCGGCGTCTTCGCGAACAGGCACCCGGCGGCCCCGCGGCCGCGCCGGCCGTGGTCTGTAACCTCGGCGTCCTGGGAGGCTACGGCCTCTCGGCCGAATCGGCCGCCCGGCGCGTCGAGGTCGAAGTCGCCGCCCGCACGCGGGCCAACCCCGATCGCGTGGCCATGAAACTCATCGAGTTCCTCGACGAGGCGGCCGGGCCTTACACCGCCGTGCACGGCGACTCCACCGCCCGGATCGACCCCCGCACCGGCGCGCCGGCCCTTCGGCATCACTTTGACGTGCAGGTCGACACCACCGCTGAGCAACAGCGGTTTCGCATCGTCTTCCACGGCCTGCCGGGTCCCATGGGTCCATGT
>CALLOB010000012.1 GCA_938005315.1 uncultured Phycisphaerae bacterium | reverse complement strand
GTCCTCCGCGTCGGTAGGGGAAGTGGGGTCGCCGCCGGGGGCGTCATGCTCGGCGGCGACCCGGGCCACGGGCCGAGAGGGAGAAGTGGCCTCGTCGTGCGGTTTCGGTTCAGCCTGCTTGGCCTCGAGCCGCTCGTGGATGTCGATCAGCACCGTCGCCCAGACCTCGGCCACGTCGTCGGGCAGGCCGGCATCGGTCGGTTCCGGTTCGGTCGTGTTCATGGCAGCGATCCCCGTGTCTGGCTTCGGTGAACGGTGGGGGGCGTGACCGTTACATATGCCGTCCGTTGCCGAGTTGTCCGCGTTGTTGGCGTTCTGCATCGCGATGTCCCTCCCTATTGGTGAGCTACCGGAACCGGGAAAACGACGGCGAGGAAAAACGGGTGGCGAGGACGTGTTTGTTGCCGAAAGGTGCGTCTCTGAGGCACCAACCTTGAACGGCGTGTTGAGGCAGCGGGCGATCTCGTTCAGGATTTCGCGTTTGAATTCGGCGTAGGTCGTCGCTGGCTGCTCTGCTGGCAACTGCGACATCTTCCAGCCGCCGGGCATGGTGACCAGCGCCCGCTTCTCCAGTTCGATCGGCTCGAACGGTTCGGCCGCATCCGCTTCGCCGCCGGCCGGGGCGTCGGTGTAGAGGATGCCGGCGAAATCCGCAGCGGTCTCGGCGGCGGACAGCACCGCGAGGGTGAACCGCCGCAACTGCGCGAACAACGGCAGGGCCGGGGTGATGTCGGGAATGCCGCGCGCTTGCCCTGGCCGGTCGCAGCAGAACCAATGCAGGACCGACTCGGCCGGCACCCGGTCGAACGCCAACGCGCGGCAGAACGACACCTCGCCGGGATGATCGCGGAGAACGTGGTACTCGACCGGGTTGCCCGCCGCGTCGAAGACGATGCCATCGACGGTCGCGTCGAGGCGTGGGTCGAGGGTCGTCACCTGCTCGGCCTCGACCAGGCGGACGTCCAGTTGCACGGGCAGCGGCAGCTTCGGGTTGCTGGTCAACAGTGCGAACGCCTCGCCGTCGGTGGCGCGGGCCGTCCGCATGGTGCGGAGCTTTTCGGGCAGACGGACGGCCGTGGCCCAGCGGGCGAACTCGTGCTCCACCCGCCGGTTCGTCTCGGGATCGTCGGAGAGCAACTGGAGTCGCGGTCCGGTGCCGATCACATCGTTGGCCAGGGTCAGGACGATGCCGCGGGCATAGCTGTTGTTGGCCACCTCGTAGCGAGCGCGGTTGCGCAGGATGCGCCGCACCTCGGCGCTGTTGGCGGCGTTGGCCGAGAGGCCATCGGTAGCGGCCCAGTGCCGCCGGTTGTCCTCGTTGGTCACCGCCGCGTCATAGCGGGCGCGGAGCATCCGCACGGCTCGGCGCGACAACGCCTGCCTCGGCTTGGCGGTGAGCAGGTTGGACAGCCAGCGAAACACTCAGTTGACTCTCGGCGGAACAAACTTGCTGAAACGCAGCCCGCGCTTCTTGGACTGGGCCGCCGCCTTCGACGCGAGGTAGCGATCCGCCTCGATCTGGTTAGGCAGCGGGTGCTGCTCGACACTCCCCGCGTCGCCGGAAGCCTTGGCCGGCCCTTCGGCATTCTTGCGGATCTTGTCTTCGAGGTCGTCGGCCATGAGTCCTCCACGAAGCGCAAATCGCTCTCTCTACCTCTAAAGGACGCAGCGGCATGGCGAGGTGACGGATGAAGGTGCAGCAATTGTGGACAACCGACCGTCCGGCAGGGCACGCTGCGAATTTTCGCTGGGCCTTTGGGAAAAATTCCGAAAAAAGCTGAATGCCAGAACATATTGGCAGAAAAGGATTTAGAGCGTGGTCTTCCTCGCCGCCCCCGCGAAAATCGTCCTTTCAGCGAATTTTCGCCAGTCGGGGGTGACGGGCCGGTGAGTGGCCAGCAGCAATCGTGAACTGCGGCCGCCGGCCCCGGCGAGTAGCTAAGAGGTTCGCTATGCAGATGCAGTGCAGCAAGTCCTCCCTGTCCCTGGCGCGGCGGCGCCTCGTCGAGCTGATGCAAGACCTCAACTTCGGCCGCATCGAGCGGATGGAGGTCCTCGACGGCCAGCCGGTCTTCGAGCCGCCGCCCCGCATCGTCCGCGAGATCAAGTTCGGCGCGCAGAACGGCCCGCGCCCCGAGGCCGCCCTCCGCGACTTCGTGCTCAAGGCCCAGCTCGTGGAGTTCTTCGCCCGGCTCGACACGCTCGGCGACGGCGTCATCGAACGCTTGGAGGTGCAGCACGGGTTGCCCTTCCGCATCGTCGTCGAGGAGGCCGCGGCCTGACTGCGACTCCGCCATCCGTCGTTTCGTTTCTGGTTTCTGATTGCACCACCTGACAGCAGACCGGCCACGCCGTGGAGGTCGTTGTGGGTGACGCCGCTTCGGCATCACACACGACTGCCTTCCCGGACAGGGCTGTGTCCGCGCCGACGATGGCTCACCCACGCGACCTCCTCCGCGGCCGGCGGAGGAGATTCTCATGCAAGAACTGTTTGACGACCTGGCCACGAAACTCATCAAGGAGCGGGCCAAGCAGATGATCGGCCGCAACGGCTTCACCCCTTCCGAACGCGAAGACCTGAAGCAAGAGTTCGCCCTCCACCTTCTGGAGTGCCTGCGCCGGCTGAAGGAACCGCCGCAGGACCGGCAGGGCTTCTTCCGGCGCGTGATCTCCCGCTACGCCATCTCGCTGATCCGCCGCCGTGAGGCCCAGAAGCGCGACCATCTCCGCGTCAGCTCCCTGAGCAAGCGGCTGGTCGATTGCGATGGCCAACGGGTCGAGATGGCCCGGACCATTCCTGAGGACCATATGCAGACGCGCCTCGGCATCGCCCCACGCAGTCGTCTGGAAGACGTGGACCTGGCCTATGACGTAGCTTCCGTCCTGGCCAAGCTGCCGCCCGACCTGCGCGACCTGTGCGAGCGGCTCAAGGACCATTCCGTCGCCGAAGTGGCCCGCCAGCTCGGCGTTCCCCGCACCACTCTGCATGACGCCATTGGCCGGCTGCGGCAGCGCTTCGAGGACGCGGGGCTGCGGGACTATTTGAGCCGGTGATCCGTCACCTCGCCGCGGGTCTGCGTCCTTTAGAAGTAGACACCCATCACGCCGAGGGACGCCATGACACCTGCATCTCCCTGGGCGCGTCGGAACGGCAGTTCCGGCGCGCCCACCCTCGGCCGTCTCGACTTTCTGCTGCGCGAGCCGGCCGAAATGTACCACGTGAAATCCAAAGAACACCTGACCAGCCACGCCCTGGCCGACTTCCGCGAGAACCCGCTTCTGTATCGCAAGCGGCAACTCGGTCTGGTCGTCGCGGAGGACCGGCCCGCCTTCCAGGTCGGCCGGGCGGCCCACACGCTTATCCTCGAAGGGTGCGACGCCTATCGCCGACAGTATGCCTTCGGCGAGCCAACCAATCCGGCGACCGGCAAGCTCTACGACAGCCGCTCGAAGGCCTACCAGGAGTGAGCTGAGCGCCAGGCCAAACCGGTGCTGACCGACCGTCAGGCGGCCCTGGTCGAAGAACTGGCTGCCGCCGTCCAGCGCCATCCCATCGCCGGCGAACTGCTCGCCGAGGGCGTGCCGGAGGGCGTCGTCCGCCGCGACTACCGCGGCGTTCCCTGCCAGGCGCGACTCGACTGGCTCGGTCCATCCCAGGACCTCGTCGATCTCAAGACCTGCGATCACCTCAAGTACCTCGAAGCCAACGCTCGCTCGTTCGGCTACCTGCACCAGCTCGCGTTCTACCGCGCCCTCCTGGCACCCCAGACCGGCGACATGCTCCCGGTCTACCTGATCGCCGTCGAGAAGCGTGAGCCGTACCGCTGCGGCGTCTGGCGGATCGACCCCAGCGTCTTGGCCGTCGCGGAGTAGGACAACGAGGCCGCCCTGGAGCGGCTGGTGCGCTGCCGGCAGCAGGACCACTGGCCGACCGGCTACGAGGAGCTGCGCGTTTTCGACCACATTTGACCCGAGGAACCGAGCATGAGTCTCCTGGCATCTAGCGCGGCAAGCGCTTCGCCCCGCGCCGCCTGCTGCTCTACGGTACCCACGGCATCGGCAAATCGACCTTCGGCGCCTCGAGCGACCGGCCCGTGTTCGTCCAGACCGAGGACGGCCTGGGCGAGATCGACTGCGACAAGTTCCCGCTGGCACTCTCGTATCAGGACACCTTGACGGCGCTGGAGGCCCTCTACACCGAGCAGCACCCCTACCGCACTCTGGTCGTCGATTCACTCGACTGGCTGGAGCGACTGATCTGGGCCGAGGTCTGCCGGCAACGCTCGGTCGAGAACATCGAGGACATCGGCTACGGCAAGGGCTACGCCTTCGCCCTGACATCGTGGCGCGAGTTCCTCACCGGCCTGGACGCCCTGCGCAACGACCGCGGCATGACCGTCGTGCTGATCGCCCACTCGCGCATCGAGCGATTCGAGAACCCCGAGACCGACAGCTACGACCGCTACGTGCCAAGGCTGCACAAGCTGGCCTCGCAGATCATCCAGGAGTGGTGCGACGAGGTGCTGTTCGCCACCTACAAGGTCTACACCAAACAGACCGACGAAGGCTTCAGCCGCAAGAAGACCAAGGGCATCGGCACCGGCAAGCGCGTCCTGTACACGAGCGAGCGCCCCTCCCACGTCGCCAAGAACGTCTCAATCTGCCCGACGAGTTGCCGCTCGATTGGCACGCTTACGCTTCTTTCTTCCACCAACCCCACACACAGAACGAAGGACCTACCAATCGCTGACCTGCACGGTTTCAACGCGAACGAAGTCGATCCGACGACCGACCTGGAGCCAATCCCCGCCGGCAAGTACCTGGCGATGATCACCGACAGTGAGATGAAGCCGACCAAGAGCGGCGATGGCCGCTATTTGCAGCTCACCTTCCAGGTGCTGGAGGGGCCGTACAGGAATCGGTTCGTCTGGGCGCGGCTCAACCTGCACAACGCCAATGAGACGGCGGTGAAGATCGCCCGCGTCGAGCTGTCGGCGATCTGCCGGGCGGTGGGCGTGCTGACGCCCAGGGATAGCTGCGAGTTGCACAACCTGCCGCTGATCATCACGGTCAAGCTGAAGAAACGCGAGGACACCGGCGAGCTGCAGAACGAGGTCCGCGGCTACGCCAAGAAGGAGGCGGCCTCGGGACAGCCGCAGCAGGCGGCCGCCAGCGCGCCCCCTGGCGGCGTTGATTTCCCACGCCTGGCCTGTGACTTCTGGTGAACGGGCCTCCCCCGGCAGGCACCTGATTTGGTCCGCCGATGGTCTGGTAGCGCCTATGCGACCGGAGCACAGGTCAGGCTTCTTTTTCGTCAGGACCAAGCATGCTAACTTTGGAACTACCGTTTCCGCCGAGTCTGAACCACTACTACCAGCATCTCGGCCACGTGACGCTCATCAGCCGCCGCGGCCGCGCCTACCGCGAGGCGGTCATGGCGCTCCTGGCGGCCCAAGGAATCAAGCCGTTGAGCGGGGTGCTGGACCTGGTCGTGGAGCTGTTCCCGCCCGATCGCCGCAAGCGCGATGCGGACAATTTTCACAAGTGCTTGTCGGATGCGCTGCAGCACGCCGGCG
>CALLOB010000011.1 GCA_938005315.1 uncultured Phycisphaerae bacterium | reverse complement strand
CCTGCGGCGGGACGTCGGCCGGCTCGGTTTCCAGCGGCGGAGCGACCAGAATCTGCTCGGGTTCGGCCTGGGGGCCCTCCATGTCCGCAGGCAGGACGTAGACGTTGCCGGCCTTGTCGGCGAAGTACAGCCTGGAGTCCGAAGGCTGCCCGGTGTCGCCGTCGGCCCAGAGCACGTAGAAGTCGTCCCGGGCGCCGAGCGGGTGGCGGGCGTAGTTGTGGTGCCGTTCGGCCGCGGGGCTCAATTCCAGCGGACTCCAAGATCGGCCCATGTCGTCGCTGATCCATCGGACCATTCTTCCGCCGGCGGTCCGGGGCCTTAAGCCCGGATCGGTCGGCGCGTATAAGCGCCATATGAACCGTTCGGCCGTCAGGCAGCCGGCATCGGCGTCGTGGTCGGATCGCAATACGCCGGTCACCTCCCACTCGCTGATCGCCCATCGGGCGGTGGTCCACACCCGCGAGCGGTCGCGCGGCAGAAGGTCGTTGCGGTGGACCAGGATGTACAGGATCGTCGGAGCCCCGGCCTCGTCGAACAGCAGGTCCTGCAGGAACACCCGCCGGTTGACGGACGTATAGTCCCGCACCATCGCCGGGTTCTCGACGCTGTCCAGCGGCAGGGAAACCGGCTTGCGGTCGATCGTCTGCCAGGTTCGGCCGCCGTCGGCGGTCTCGATGTAATACAGGTTGGTGCGCATGCCGCTGCCGGCGTCGGGCGGGACGTAGGTGAAAGCCAGACCGACCTTGCCCCTGTGGACGCCGCTGATGCCGTACTGTCCGTCGCCGAAGCTGCACAGGAGCTGCGGCGGTGACCAGCTGCGGCCGTCGTCGCTGGTGAGCACGAAGAGGCGCGGCTTGTCCTGGTCCTTGCGGGTGACGACCATCAAAAAGCCCTGACCGGGAAGCGTCCAAGCCTGGGGGTACGAAAAGTCCCCCTCGGCGACACGGGTGAAGACCTCGATGTCCCGCGGCTTGGCGCTGCGGTAGATCGCGGCGGGGCCGGTTCCCTCGTGGGCGGCGCGAAACAGCCAGAGGTGCCCCTGCTCGTCGATGGCCAGAGCCGCGCCGTTTCGCGGATCGCCGTTTTCCAGCTCACAGACCGCTGCCGGGCGCGGGACGGTGCGACGGGCGTGGTCGAAGAAGGAGATCATGATGCCGGCCGGTCGGGGGGCGTCCCCGGAAGCCTCCGGAGCCCCGGCGAAGACGAAGAAGGTCCGGTTGGAGGCGGCGTCGTACACCGCCTGGGGCCTGATCCCGGAGGGCGCGGTCGCCAGACCGCCGCTGAACGGGTAGCCCAGGCTCGGGTGCGGCTCTCCCGGCGCGAACCAGACGCCGCGGTAGCCCGAAGCGCGTCCGGAGGGGATGTCGTCAGCCGGTCCGGACGTCGCGCGCACGGCCGGCAGGGTCCCTCCGGCATGGGTGTGACACGCCAACAACACAAGCGCCGCGATGCGACCTGGCCGCATTGCAGAACCTCCCTTCATGCCCATTTAGCGAGAATCCCGCGGCCCATGATATCGGCACGGCCGCAACGGTTCTACAAAACGCCCCGGCCGGTTGCGGCCGGTGATCACCCGGCACGAGCCTGGCTTGCAGGCCGGCCGATGGCGGCTGCGGGTTCAGAGGCGCGATCAGAGCCTGCGCACGGTCCGGCGGCGCAGGCCCTCGCGCTGCCATAGCTGAAGCCAGGACTCGTAGAGTCGGCGGGCTTGCGGTCGGGTCCAGGTCTGACGCCCGGGCGGTCCCCAGTAGAAGCTGAGAAAGCCCGTGGCCCGGGGCTGCGCCGCCTCCAGGAGAGCTTCCAGAAGATCCGACAGGTCGATCTCGTCCGGCGGGGTCCACATCGGGTAGAACTCCTCGATCATCACCGGCTTGCCGTCCGAGACGGTCTGGAGCTGCTGGCGCCAGCGATCGCGATTGTGGGCCAGGAAGTCGCCGCCGGCCCCGGGAGTCTCAGGGTAGAGGTGGAAGCAGTGGAAATCGACCGCCTCGGCCACGGCCGCGGGATGCAGGGCGCCGATGGTGACCAGGTGGTTGGGGTCCACGGTCCGGACGACCGCCGCCAGCTCCTCGGCCCAGCTCGAAAGCAGTCCGGCATGGAAGGCGAAGTACTCGTTGAAACGCGGGTCGCCGCGGTCGAAGGCCGGTATCGCGACGGCCTCCCACGACTCACCCGGCCTGGGGAAATCCGGCCAGCGGGCGGCCAGCGCGGTGGCGTCCGGACAGGTCTGGTGCACGTGTCGAGTCCACAGAAGGCCGGGGCGGAGCAGCGGGCGATGGACGTAGCAGAAACGGCGTCCGGCGGGCATGTCGAAACAGCCGGTGACCCACTCCTCGGTGTCGGTCCACGGGATGGCCGGTTCGTTCTGCAGATCGTAGGCGAAGACCACCGGCTCGTTGCGACAGTGCGACGCGACCGCGTGCCAGAAAGTGCGCGCCGCCCGCCGCATCGTGTCGTCGTCGGCATCGCGCAGCCAGGGCGGTATCTGTGCCGGATCCAGCATCGCCAGCCCGACCAGGATGAGGCGGATTCGTGCGTCTCGTGCGGCCTCCAGCAGCCTCTCCAGGAGGTCGATGCCTCGCGGATTGACTTCGTCGGGGCCGGACAGGATGGCACCCGTGGACAGAAAGACACGAGCCAGGTTGCCGTTGAGCCGGACCATCGCGGCCAGGTCCTCCCGGACCACGCCCGGGTGGTCGCGCAGGGCCTCCTCCAGCAGCAGATCGCGGCCCGCGATCACCGTGCGGTCGTAGTTGAAACCCCACGGGTGCAGGACGGTCCCTCCGGCCGCATCTTCTCCTCGGGGGGCGTCGGCCGGCCGGGCCCGCAGCACGAAACGTTCGCAGGCGACGCCGACAAACCGGTCGAAGCGGTCGTCCGGGGCATCCGGTGTGCAAGCGACCGCCACCGAGAGCAGGCCCGTGATGATCGCAGGCAGGGCGGACCGCATGTCGGTATGATAGCCGTGGCCGGCGACGCCCGCATTCGCCGGGTGACGCCGGGGCAGCGGCAGCGGGCCTCCGCCCGGTGAACCCGGAGCGGCCGGCGGCCAAAGAGGGCTGGAGAAAACCGGAACCATGGACCTCGAAGCGAAGAAAGCCCCGTTCGCCGGGGAGTTCATCGGCTATACGCTGCTCCTGGTGTTCGCCTTGCTCATGCTGGCTTTTCCCGCCGTCGCCGTGTTCATGGGCTGGCGCAGCATCGTCATGGTACAGGCCTGGCGCGATGCGCAGAGGTGGGTTCAGACGCCGGCGACGATCGAACACCTCCAGCTGCGGGTCAACCGCGACGGGGAAGCCACGACCTACCGTGTCGAATGCCGATACAGCTATGTTTTCAACGGGCAGGTCTTCCAGGGCCGGCGGGTGGGCCTTGCCGACGGAAGCGACAACATCGGATCGTGGCAGCAGGCCACCTATGAGCGGCTGAAGCAGCACTTCCAGGCCATCGAGAGCGACCCGGTGCCCTGCTGGGTCAACCCCGACAACCCCGCCGAGGCCGTGCTGGACCGGCAGATGCGCTGGGAACTGCTCCTGTTCAACCTGTTGTTCGTTGCGGTGTTCGGGGGCATCAGCCTGGCCGTCGCGGTCCCCGCGGTCTGGTGGCGGCGTCGGGCCGCCCGGCTCCGATCGCTGCAGGCCCGGTATCCCGACCAGCCCTGGCGCTGGAAGGCAGAATGGGCCGAAGGGCGGCTCCAGCCCGCAGGGCCGGGTTGGGCTCTTTGGCTTGTGGCCGTCTTCTGGAATGTGGTCAGCCTGCCGGTGGCCAGGATCCCCTTCATGCACGAATTGCGGGAAGAAAGGCCCTGGACCCTGGCCTTGCTGGGCTTCCCGCTTGTCGGCATCGGTCTGCTGGCCGGGGCCATCGTCCGGAGTCGGCGATACCGGCGATTCAGTGGCAGCCGGTTGGACCTCCAGACCTTTCCGGCGGTGGTTGGCGGATCGCTCCGGGGAACGCTGCACCTGGTCGGCGACCTGACCGGCATCGGTGACGTCGAGCTGGCTTTGCGGTGCGTGAGAACCTTCGTCACCCGCCATGGGGGCGAGTCGAAAACCAGCCGGGATGTCCTGTGGGAGGCCAGACGCTCGGTGCCCACAGGCGGAACCACCTTCGGCCTCACGGAACTGCAGCTGCCGGTGGATTTTTCGATTCCCGCCGGCTGCCGGCCCACGGATGACACGGACCCTGCCGACGCCGTGCGCTGGCAACTGACGGCCAAGGCGAAGCTTCCCGGAGCGGACCTCGACCTGAAGTTCGACGTACCGGTATTCCGGAACACCGACGGCCGCCTGAACACAGCTGTCGGGCAGCAGCCGCCGGGCTGAAGCCGACCCTTGGCGGTGCCCTAGAACATCGCCACCGCCCGTGGACTTCAGATCGCCGCCGGCCGACATGGCTCGGCGCCCGCGGGAGCCGGATAAGGGTTCCTTGTCCATGGACGGCCACACCGGCTGGCGCTGGACGGCGGGGTTTCAGTAAGGCGGTTGTTTGCGTCGATGGATTCCCCTATACTGCCGCACATCGCCCGCAGAAGCCGTCGCCAGGCGCAGTCGGGCGAATGACGAACGGCCCCATCGTCTAGAGGCCTAGGACACCGGCTTTTCACGCCGGCAACGCGGGTTCGAATCCCGCTGGGGTCATTCCATAATTCCTTTTTTTACAAGTTTTTGCAATCCTCCAGGCTGTGCGCCGCATGCCCGAACACGGCCTGGGCGGTTCATTCGAATCGCCACAGCCCGGCCTGGCGGGCACGAAGGCGGGCCGATTCCAGTTCAGCGGCGGTTGGACGACGCTGGAGCGGATCGCCGGGGGGCGGGGCGGCAAGGATGGGGCCCCAGGGGTGGTACTGCCCCATGATATTCACAAAGGTATCCGGCGAGAGCCGGGCCAGCCACTCGAAGATCGCGGCGCTTTCGTCGAGCAGGCCGGGCATGACCAGATGACGGACCAGCAGGCCCCGGCAGGCCGTGCCGTCGGGCCTGAAGACCAGCTCGCCGACCTGACGGTGCATCTCGGCGATGGCCGCCCGGGCTTGCCGGCCGTAGTCGCCGGCCGTGAGGTGCTGCTCACAGGCCTCGGCCGACCAGAGCTTGAAATCCGGCATGTAGATATCGACCACACCCTCCAGCAGCCGCAGCGAGTCGACGGTATCGTAGCCGCCGGTGTTGTAGACGATCGGCAGCCGCAGCCCCCGCCCGACGGCCAGGGCGACCGCCTCGATGATCTGGGGGATCACGTGCGAGGGGGTGACGAAGTTGATGTTGTGACAGCCCCGATCCTGCAGGTCGAGCATCAGTGAGGCGATCTCATGAGGCGAGCATTCCCGCCCCTCGTCGCCGTGACTGAGCTCGGCGTTCTGGCAGAAGAGGCAGCCCAGGTTGCAGCCGCCGAAGAAGATCGTCCCGCTGCCGCGATTGCCGGAAAGGCAGGCTTCCTCCCCGGGATGGGCGAAGGCCGAGGCGACGCGGGCGAACCGACCGGTTCGACAGCGACCGGGAGCATCGCTGGACCGATCGACGCCGCAGGCCCGCGGGCAGAGATCGCAGGCCTTCAGCCGTTGAACGGCGGCCCGCGCCCGTTCCGGCAGCGAGCCGCGCACGGACTCGCGCAGATAGGCCGGCTCGAACCGTTCGATGATGAAACGCCTCATGCCGACATGATAGCGTGCGCGGCGATTGTTCGCCCGGGCGAGCGTCGCGATCGGGGCGCGCAGCGGTCCGCGGCGTGTCGTCGATCCGCCGATGGCGCAGGCCGCATGTCCCCGGTGGTCCCCTCCTTTCGCCCGGGTTTGCTCCGGCAGCCCTGATCGGCCACAATCACGCCCGGATGGCAACCGCATCGCAGAAGGGCGCGGCTTTCCGGAACGCAGATGAACACCGGCCCGGCGGCGAACGTCCGACCGGAGCCGGCGTGTCCTGCACTTCTGACAGCGGGCCTTTTGCGGCGAAAAGCCCCGGCACGATACGGGCGGTGCTCCTGTTCATCGGCGCATGTCTTTCGGGCGGTCTGTTGTTCCGGGTGGACATCGTCCTGATGCGGTGGCGCTACGCCCTGGTGGGCGAGGACGGCCCCGATGGCATCTTCAAGCAGTACGTCGAGGGCTTGCGGCACTTCGGCCAGGCGCCCGCGATCACGGTGGTGCTGGTGATGGCGGCCCTGACGGACCCGCGACGCCGGGCGGTGATCGTCACGGTGCTGCTGGCCCAGTTGTTCGGGTCGCTGGCCTACAATCCGCTGAAGTTCGCCGTCGGCCGATATCGCCCGTTTGCGGCCGTCGAGGCCGCAGGGCCGCTGGAGCAGATGCACCCGGCGGATACGTGGCTGGGGTGGCGGGCGGGCGACCGCCAGAACCGCACGCAGTCGTTTCCCTCAGGTCACTCGGCCGCGGCGTTCGCCCTGGCCGGCGTTCTGGCGTGGTTTTATCCGCGTCTGCGTGGATTGTTGTGGGTCCTCGCCGCGGGCTGCGCTTTGAGCCGGTTCATCGACGGGGTCCACTGGTTCAGCGACTGCTGGTTCGGCGCGATGATCGGCCTGGTCGCGGCCGGGATGGCCTTGAGCGCGGGTCGGTGGATGGGGCTGGTGCAGACTCCGGCGGTTCGAGAGGCCGGGCACGTCCGATAGGACACGACGCCGGGCGGAGACGGGCCGTTCGGCAGGTCCCGGATGGACACTGGACGGGCGAGCCGCGACGGCCGGTTCCGCGGCCCGACGATCCGGGAGGTGATGTGTCATGACGACGTCCGAAGCCACGCAGTCACCTTGCCGCAGCGGCAAGGTAGCGATCGTCGGCGTCGGATCGGTCGGGGCGACGATCGCGCACACGCTCATGCTGCAGGGGCTGGCCACGGAAATCGTGCTGATCGACGCCCACCGGGCCAAGTGCGAGGCCGAGGTCAAGGACCTCAACCACGGTCGGCGGTTCGCGCCGCCGGTGCGGATCACGGCCGGTGTCGTTGACGATTGCCGCGACGCGGAGATCGTGATCGTGACCGCCGGGGCCAGGCAGAAGCCGGGTCAGACCCGCCTGGACCTCACCCAGACCAACGTGGGGATCTTTCGCGACCTGATTCCGGCGATTTCGGCGGCGGCGCCGGATGCCATCCTGCTGGTGGTATCCAACCCGGTGGACGTGTTGACCTACGCGGCCAGGAAGTGGTACTGCGGCCCGCGCGGGCGGGTCATCGGCTCGGGGACGGTGCTGGACAGCTCGCGCTTCGTGAGCCTGCTGGCGGAGCGGCTGGGGGTGGCCGTGCGCAACGTGCACGGGTACATCATCGGCGAGCACGGCGAGAGCGAGCTGCCGCTGTGGTCCAGCGTGCATATCGGCGTGATTCCGCTGGATGAGTATCGGCCGCCGGACCGGCCGCCGCTGGACGAAAGCGAACGTGCAGCCCTGTTCGACGCCGTGCGGTCGGCCGCCGCCGAGATCATCGCCGCCAAGGGCGCGACCAACTGGGCGGTGGGGCTGGCGGTGGCCCGCATCGTCGAGGCCATCCGCCGCGATGAGAACGCGGTGCTGACCGTATCCAGACTGATCGAGGACTATTGCGGCATCTCGGACGTCTGCCTTTCAGTGCCGTGCCTGGTCAACCGGCACGGCGCCAGCCCGCCGCTGCCGATCCCGATGACGGACGCGGAGCGGCAGGCCCTGCGGGCCTCGGCGGAGCTCCTGCGACAGGCCGCCCGGGCCGCCGGTCTGTAGTCGCAAGCCGGCCACGGTCGGCCCGTCGGAGGGCATCCCTGCGGCGGCCGGGTTATCATGTGGCCATGTTCGAGTTCCAGGTGACCAGCCGGGAGCCCGGCGGTCAGGCACGCTGTGGCCTGCTGACGACCCCCCACGGCACGGTGCGGACGCCGGCGTTCATGCCCGTGGGAACGCGGGCGGCGGTCAAGGGCGCCTGGCCCGGCCAGGTCCGCGACAGCGGGGCGGATATCCTGCTGGGCAACACCTACCACCTCGCCCAGCGGCCGGGGGCCGAGGTGATCGCCGAACTGGGCGGGCTGCATCGCTTCATGGGCTGGAACGGGCCGATCCTCACCGACAGCGGCGGCTACCAGGTGTTCTCGCTGGCGGCCCTACGTGAGATCAGCGACGACGGCGTGACCTTTCGGTCGCACATCGACGGGCAGTGGATCCCCCTGACTCCGGAGTCGGCCACCGCCATCCAGAACCGGCTTGGGGCGGACATCATCATGGCCCTGGACGAGTGCCCGCCGGGACAGGCCGACCACGACACGGCCGCCGTTGCGGTCCGGCGGACGGTGGAGTGGGCCCGGCGCTGCCGGCAGGCCCACAGCCGGACCGATCAGGCGATGTTTGGCATCGTTCAGGGGGGGATCTACGCCGACCTGCGGCTGGAGTGTGCGGCCCGGCTGCAAGAGTTGGGGTTCCCGGGGTATGCGGTGGGAGGCCTTTCCGTGGGCGAGCCGCACGAAACCATGGTCGAGGTGCTGCGAACCGTGGTGCCCGCCTTGCCACCGGATCGTCCGAGGTATCTGATGGGCGTGGGCATGCCGCGGGACATCCTGGAGGCCGTCCGGGCCGGGGTCGACATGTTCGACTGCGTCCTGCCCACCCGCAACGCCCGAAACGCCTATGCCTTCACCCCGGCCGGCGGGTTGCGGCTGCGGAACGAGAAATACCGGCGCGACCCGGACCCCCTTGAGCCGGGATGCCCCTGCCCGACCTGCCGCGGCTTCAGTCGGGCTTACATCCGGCATCTGTTCACCGTCGGCGAGATGCTCGGCCCGATGCTTCTGACGGTTCACAACCTCTGGTTCTTCCAGCGGTTCATGGCCCGGCTGCGGGACTTGATTCCGACGGGGTCTTGGGCGACGATGCTGGCCGAGTTCCCGGCGGCCGGCGCGGCCGGGGCTTGTCGCGATCCCACCGGAGGTAACCTCGCGTGAGCGCTTTTTCCGAGCTGATGGTCCTGGCCCAGGCGCCTTCCGGACCCGGGGGGCCCGGCGGGGGCGGCGGCCAGTTGCTGTGGGGCATCATCATCATGCTGGTGGTGTTCTACGGCTTCATGATGTGGGGTGGCCGCAAGGACAAGCAGAAGCGCGAGGAGATGCTCCGCAACATCAAGAAGGGGGATCGGGTGCTGACGGTCGGGGGCATCATCGGTTCGGTGGTCTCCACCAGCGACAACGAGGTATCGGTGAAGGTGGATGAATCCGCCAACGTGAAAGTCACGGTGGTCCGCAACGCCATCCAGCGAGTTCTTGGGGACAACGAGAAGCCTTCCTCGGTCGGCTGAGCACCCGCCTGCAGCTGGGGTCGAGCCTGTCATGCGGCTTCCGGGTCGCCGCCTCGGGGGCCCAGGCAGGGGGTGCCCGGACCGGCGACCGGATGTGTTTCATCGCCGCTGAACACCGGCCGTTGACAGGACCCTTGGCGACCGGGATGATACCTCTGAAAGCACCGCAGGGGCGGGGGGCATGCGGTGTGCTGCATCGGCGGGAGCGGGCGCTGCGCAATCTCCCCTGAAGCGATAAATACCGTGGGAGAAAGAGATTATGGCTAATCAGTCCCGATCGAGGCGGGCGGCGATCCTGCTTGTCGGACTGGCTGTCTGCCTGCCGTTGCTGGCCGGGCAGGGGTGCCCTTCATTGATGACTCCGCCTCCGCAGGGGCCGGTGCCGCAGGAGGACGCCGCGGGGGCGCAGGCCGCCCAGTCTCTGGTGACGTTCGCGCGGCCGGTCTCGACAACGATCGTACAGGTCGGGCAGACGATTCCGGTGCAGTTCGACGTGGCTTCCGGGGATTTCGAGTATGAGCTGTTCCTCGACACCAACACGGTTGCCTCCGACGGCGTCCGGGCGGTCACGGAGGCCGGCCTGGCCGTTCGATCGCGGCCCAACAGCAGCGCGGCGCTGACCAGGGTGACCACCGGCGTGAGCACGGCGGGCCTGGAGCCCGGTGATTACATGCTGGGGGTGACGGTGATCAGCGGGGGCAAGCGTGTCACCAGCTACGCCTCGGTGCTGGTTTCGCTGGTGACCGGCCCGACGGTGCGAATCCTGTTTCCCAACGGCGGCGAGTCGGCCCCGGTGGGGTCATTGGTGGACATCCGCTTCTTCGCCAGCAGTCCGACGGACCTGAATCCGCTGGTGCAGGTCTTTTTCGACACCGACAACAACCCGGCCAACGGCCGTGTGAACATCGGCGCGCCGGTTCGGGCGCGTGAGGGCGGCATCCGCTGGGACACCACCGGGCGGGCGACCGGCAGCTACTACGTCGGCGCGGAACTGGCAGGCGTCAGTCCCGCGGTGCGGGACTACAGCGACGGGGCCTTCACGCTGACGCCGCCGGGAAGCGGAGGAGGAGGCGGTGGCGGGGGCGTGCCGGGTCCGGGTGAGGAGGGTGAGGTCATCGTCGCGGTGACCACGCCGCGGACCGACACCACGATACTGGCTTCGCAGATCTTCACGATCCGCTGGTCGACGAACCTTCTGCCCGGCGACGGATCGGTGCGCATCTTCCGCGAGCCGGATCACGACGACGACGGCGTGCCGGACGGGCAGGCCTCGCGCGTCTTCATCGGGCCGGCGGGAATCGACGCGGCCCAGCAGATCTACCAGTGGGACACCACCGGCATCCTCGGCACGTTCTTCATCGGCGTCACCTGCACGCCGCTGGTCGGCGACCCGGTGGAGGCGTACTCGCAGGGGCGGCTGACGATCCAGGCGACGTCCTTCTGGCTGGGGGGCCTGGGCACCCAGCGGAATGAGGACAATGAGGTCATTGCCCAGAGCGGGGCTCTTCAGGGCGCGATCTTCCGGGGTTTCAACTTCCAGGACAACCTGGGCAGTGCCATGCTGGCGGCCGACGACTACGACGGCGACGGCCTGAACGAGATCGTCCTGGCGGCGCAGTACGCCAAACCCTACATCTACGCGAACGACGGGCGCGGCGCCGGTGAGGCCTACCTGATCTATGGTCGGCGGGCACGCTACCAGGGCGACATCGAGGTCAACGGGGTCGGCACGCCCGATCTTCCCGGGCTGGTCATGCCGGGCATCATGCCGAACCCGCATCCGCCCGACGACCCCTTCGGTCGCGGCAACCCGCTGGGTTTCCAGGTCAATGGTGAGCCGCCGGCCCCGTTCAGCACCCAGGGCCTGCAATCGTTGACGCTGATTCCCGACCAGGACGGCGACGGACGGCAGGAGCTGGTGTTCGGATTTCCGTGGTGCGACTCCTACCGGCTGCGGTTCCAGGCCATGGACGGTTTCCACCCCAACCCGATCGCCGGGACCGGGCGACTGGAGAACAACGGGCACTTCCTGCGCGGCGGGGCGGTGGTGGTGTCCAGCCGTAACCCGGTGATGACCAACCGCAACGCGCTGAACACGAATGCCGGCCGGGTTCTGCGGCTCGGGGACGTCGGGCAGCTTTTCGATAACATGACGGTCAGCCCCTCGCCGCCGGGGTACCCGATTCTCGAAAACCGTTGCGACGGCGACCTGCTCAGCGGGGGGGATCCCGAGACGGCCACGTTTCCCTGCGACGGTTTCATTCAGAGGACCACCAGGGGCATCAAGTGGGACCCCAAGGACCCCTTGGAGATCGATCCCCCGCGTCTGGCGGATCCCGTTCCCGCCGGCGGGTGGATCATCAGTCCGCACAACGGCTGCGGGTTCGGGACGCTGCTGAGTCTTTCCCAGGTCGATCCGGTCAGCCCCACCATCGGCGGACGCTTCAGCACCGACGACGATGGCTACTGCGTGAACTTCACCTTCCCCAACAGCGGGTGGATCAGGGTCCTGGGCACGGGTTTCTACGGCCGCGGCACGGCCTGCGAGAACTTCATCATCGCCGGTCCGCGCGAGCCGTACGGATGCCGGATTCTCGGCCAGACCACGACCCAGTGGGAGACCGAAGTTCCGACAACCGCGAATCTCTTCGGCAAGAGCATCTCGGTTTCGGGAGGCTTCCTGCTGGTCGGCGCGCCCCTGAGGTCGGTGACCGACCGCGACGTATGGGGTCGGCTGCCGGACATCACCGGCCGACGCGAGATGTCCGGATGCGTCTACATGATCCCGCTGCGGGTGCCGGGCGATGCGGACAACGCGTTCTTCTGGAGCGTGCCCGGTGTCCAGACCCATGTGGACACGCCTGCGCCGCACAACTGGATCGTGCGGGACGTCGGATCCCTCCGGTATGGCGGAAATTGCGGCCAGATCAACCTGGACGACGGTCCCTGGGACAAGATGTACCACCCGTTCTACATCGTCGGCGCGGCTCCCGGCGATCGGGTCGGGGAGGTGGCCGGGATCCGGGACTTCAATCGCGATGGTCGAGAGGACTTCGCCGTCGGCGGACCGGGAACCAACAGTGGACGCGGGGCGGTCTACCTGATCTATCGGCGGGAGCCGCAGGTCGAGGGCCACTACTTCCTGGAGCGGCTGCAGCTGCCGAAGAACGATCCGGACCGGCTGAACGGGCTGATGATCCTCGGCGAGGTGAACGAGAATCTCGGCACCGCGATCGCCTCGGCCGGACCGGCCCGGCTCAACGACGACTATAACGACGACCCCCAGAAGTCCGCCGACCTGATCGTCGGGGCGCCCAATGCCGGCACATCCGCCGGCTTCCAGTCCGGCCGGGTCGTGATCGTCTTCGGCGGCAGGACGTTGCTCAACGACGCGGGCGGGACGACGCTGAACCAGCTCATCCAGGCCGGCGATGCGATGCAGCTCATCGGCACCGAGGCCGGCAACCGCACCGGCGAGACCGTGGCCAACGCCGGCGACATCAACGGCGACGGCATCGCCGACCTGGCCATCGCGGCCCCGATGGCCGGGCCGCCGGCGACCGTCCGGCGGATGTTCGACAGCGATTACGACGGGACGCTGGATGCGCCGGGCATCGATCTGAACGGCGACGGCAAGGCCGACGACCTCGACGGCGACGGCCGGCCGGACAATATGGCCGAGTGCGGCGTCGTCTACGTGGTCTTCGGCGGCAGGCACCTCAAGGGCACCATCAGCCTCAGCGAGATCGGCACGGCCAACCTGCCGGGGCTGGTGTTCATGGGGCGGCGTGGCGGCGACCATCTCGGCGGCGGCCACACCCTGACCGGCGAGCTGGCCCGCGGCATCAGCCGGGCCGGCGACCTGGACGGCGACGGACGGGATGATCTGCTGATCTCCGCCATCGAGGCCGACCCGGAGGGCAAAACGAACGCGGGCGAAGTCTACTTGGTCTACGGCTTCGGACTGTGAAGCCGCGCGGGCGGGGCCGGATCAGGGGCCGGCCGATCGACATCGGCGGGAGATGAGAATGAGAAGGTCTGCCAGGCACACTCTTGCGGCGACCGGGCTGGTGCTGACGGTTCTTGTCGCCACCGGCGTCGCGGCCGGGGCGGAACGATGCTGCCCCTGGCAGGACCGGGGGTGGTCGTGGTGTGCCCCGCCGCCCAAGCGGGTGCCGACCAAGGACACGACCGCACTGCGGGCCGCGGGCCTGCGCACGATCAACGAGGTCGAGCCCAACGGGACGCTCTCGCAGGCCCAAATCATCGACATCCGTCCCGCGCCGCTCGACGGCGTGGATCTGGATATCCGCGGCCGCATTGGGGGGACGGACCCCGGTACCGGCCGGGATCTGGGGGGTTCTGATGAGGATCTCTACCGTTTCAGCGCCACCAAGGGGGATCTGATCGGGCTGGCGGCGGTCAGTGCCGGCGTGCTCGACCCGGTGTTGGCCATCGAGCAGACCAGCCGCATCGAACTGATCCGCTCGGAGGACATCGCCGCGTACAACCCCTACGGGAGATGGTTCTTGTTCTATCCGTTCACGTACATGTACCCGCCGGGTTCGCCGATGCCTCGCGGAAACTCTTATTTCGATGCCGCGCTGACCTGGATCGCCCCAGCCGCCGGCGACTACCTGATCCGCGTGTCTTCCGCGCACAAGGCGTCTTCCGGCGAGTATGTTCTACAGATCCGCAGCCGCCGGCCGTTCCTGGAGGACGACGCGGTCGGCGCGACGCAGACCATCTTCCTGGACTTCGACGGCGCCCAGGTGCCGGCCGGACGGCTCTTCGACTCGTATTACGCGACGGCCTTTCTGAGTCCGTTGCGGGACTTTCTGCCGCGATGGGGGCTGACCGACGAGGACCAGGCCGCGGTGATCGATGCCATCGTCGCCCAGGTCAAGGGGAATTTCGACCGCCTGCGGCTGGCCAGTCTCAATGGCAACCGGCCCACCGACCGCACCGACGGGCATTTCGATGTGCGGATCCTGAACAGCAAGGACCATCCGGACCCCTTCGGGCAGCCCAACGTCTCCCGTGTGATCATCGGAGGGTATATCTGGGAACTGGGTCTGAGCACCATCGGAATCGCCCAGTCGATCGACCCGGGCAACTACGACCGCGAGGAGACCGCGGTGGTCCTGCTGGATATCCTCAGCGACCGGAATCCGGGCAATCCCTTCTCGATCAACAACCTCCGCCTGGGCGGCGGGCTGACGATCATCGACGCCATCGGCATCGTGGTCGGCAACATCGCCACCCATGAGGCCGGTCATTACCTGGGTCTGTGGCACACCGACAACACCAACGACTGGCCCTGTATCATCGATTCCGGCGGTCCCGACGACCTGCGCAACATCGCCGGCTTCGGCCGTGACGGCATCCTGGGCACCGGCGACGACATCCAGGTCGGATTCACCCCCGACGAGTATGCCCCTTACGAGGAGATCGCCTACGGGATCGAGGCGGTCGACGTCCTCACCGCGTTTGGCCTGAGCACCGGCCGGATGGTCGTGCCGCCGGCGACGACGCCCCCCCCGGCGACCGGTTTCCCGCGGGCCTCGGCCCGGGCGACGCCCCTGGGCGGCGATGCGCCGCTGGAGGTGCATTTCTATGCCGGCGGGGTCACGGAGAACAACGACGACCTGACCTACACCTGGTATTTTGATGACGGCAGCGACCCGGCCCGCGGGGCCTACGTGTCTCACACCTTCCTGGTTCCCGGCGTGTACAACGTGCGCCTGGTGGCCGGAACTTCGTCGCTGCAGGCCGGCGAGGCCGTGGTGACGATCACGGTGACGGGTCAGTCCAGCCCGGCGGTCTTCTCGGCCTCTCCGGCGTTCGGCCGGGCCCCGCTGGAGGTGGCGTTCGAGGCCGGGTCCTGGAGCGGTCCGGGGCCGGAGGTGATCAGCTACGCGTGGGAGTTCGGCGACGGCGCCTCGGGCACCGGTCGAACGGCATCGCACACGTACACCGAGCCGGGTATCTATACCGTGCGGCTGGTAGCCACCACGGCCGGCGGCCTGATGGGCTCCAGCACGAAGGCCGTGCAGGTTTTCGCGGCCGACGCCTCGACGGATGCCGCCCAGTTCACGCTCGATGCGGCACCGGCGGCTCCGGCCCTGCCGTTGTGCGGAGCCGGAATCCTGGGGGCATGGATCGCGTCGATGGCGGGGCTGGCCATGCTCAACCTGACCCGTCGTCGGTGACGCGGCTCTCGAAAGTCCCCTCGGCCGTTTCGGTGCGAACAACGTCGCCTGGTCCAACGTCCCCCGGGCGCCGCACGATGCGCCCGTCCGTCGCCCGTCGGGTGATGGTGTAGCCTCTGGCCAGCGTGCGGCGGATCTCGGTGCTTTCCAGACGTTTTCCGACCGCCTCCAGCAGTGCCGCGGAGCTTTCCAGACGACGAACGACGGCCCGGTCCACGCCTCGGGCTGCGTCCGCAAGGCGGTTGTGCCCCTCCCGGACCGCCCGCAGCGGCGATCGGAGCCGAAGCATCCCGCCGCACCGCTCGAGGGCACCGGCGGCGCGGATGAGCCTGTCATGCATCCGCCAGTCGAGGCGGTGGCCGATCTCGGCCAGCCGCATGCTCCGACGGTGAAGCACCCAGGCCGGGCGGCGGGCGAGCAGCCGGGTCTGAAGGTCGTGCAGGCGGGCGACGACACGATTCCATCGCCGGGACCAGGCCAGTTCCAGGCGACCGGAGACCTCGTCGGCGGCCTGGCCGGACCGTCGCACGATGCTCATCGGGTCGCGGAAGCACGGCCGGCACGCGACGGCCTCGATGCGGCCCGCGGCGACTTCGAGCCGGTGCCGCATCCCGCACAGGAGGCCGGCGGCGCGGGCTCCGAGGTCGTCCAGCAGATCTCCCAGCACCGGCACGGCCAGTTCAGCGGCGGCGGTGGGCGTCGCGGCCCGCAGATCGGCGACCAGGTCGGCGATGGTGGTGTCGGATTCGTGACCCACCCCGCTGATTACGGGTATGGCGCTGGCGCCGATGGCCCGGGCGACGACCTCCTCATTGATCGCCCACAGGTCCTCGAGCGAGCCGCCGCCGCGACCGACGATGATCAGATCCAGCCCTCCCAGCCGTGCGGCCTGTTCGTTGAGACGCCGCAGGGCCGCCGCGATCTCGGCGGCGGCGCCCTCCCCCTGGACGGCCACGGGGTGAAGCAGGACCTCCACGCACGGGCAGCGCCGGTGGAGGGTGCGGAGGATATCGCGGATCGCGGCTCCGGTGGCGCTGGTGACCACCGCGATCCGCCGCGGAAAGCGGGGAATCGGTTTCTTGCGGCGGATGTCGAACAGCCCCTCGTCGCGAAGCCGCGCGCAGAGCTGCTGAAAGGCCAGCTCCAGTGCCCCGGTGCCCACTGGCTCCAGGCGCCGGATGTTGAACTGGTATTCTCCGCGCAGTTCGTACAGATCGACCGAGCCGGTGGCGACCACCGCCAGTCCATCGGCCGGTTTGAACTTCAGGCTCCTCGCCAGGGATCTCCACATCACGGCTCGCACCTCGCTGCGCTCGTCCTTGATGGTCATGTAGAGGTGGCCGCTGTCGGCGCGCCGGAAGTTGCTGATCTCGCCGACCAGGTGGATCGTGGCCGGAAGGGCGGTGGTCAGCGTCCGCTTGACCAGGGCGTTGAGCTGGCTGACGGTGAGGTGCACGGGTAGAACGCGCGGGTCCGGCGCGACGGCCATGCGCTCGGGATCGAAGGGCGCACGGGTCCGACGCGGTGCCGGAGGATCGCGGTCGTCGGCGGGGCGGGCAGGCATGCGGGCGAGCCTCAGTCGGGACCCCGGCCGGGCCCGTCGGGGGGCAGCATGTCGCCATCGACGCGGATGCGCTCGATGCGGGTCGCGCGCCCGGTGGCGGGGTCGACCGATACCAGGACGCCGCACATCCGGGGGTCACCGGTGGCCACGTCGAAGGGCGTCGGCAGGCTGGTGATCATCGAGCGCAGCACGCGATCCTTCATGCGGCCGAGCACCGAGTCGTAGGGCCCGGTCATGCCCACGTCGGTGATATACGCCGTCCCGTTGGGCAGAATGCATTCGTCGGCGGTCGGCACGTGGGTGTGGGTGCCGAATAGCACGCTGACCTTTCCATCGAGGTACCAGCCCAGGGCGATCTTCTCGCTGGTGGCTTCCGCGTGGACGTCGACGACGATGATCCGCACGTCGGAGGGCACCTGGGCGAGGACGCGGTCGACGGCCTTGAAGGGGCAGTCGGTGGGGGGCTTCATGAACAGTCGGCCGAGTACGGCCAGCACGGCCACCTTGGGGCCGGCGGCGGTTTCATAGATCGCCAGCGTCCTGCCGGGGGCGTTGATCGGCAGATTGACCGGGCGCACGAGGTCGCCGGCGGTCTCGAGGCGGGCGATGATCTCGCCCCGGCGGTACACGTGATCGCCGAGGGTCATGACGTTGACGCCGCAGGCCCGGAAACTGTCGTGGAGCTGCGGGGTCAGGCCCGAGCCGGCGGCGGCGTTCTCCACGTTGCCGATCACGCAGTGGATGTCGTGGCGCCGGACCAGCATGGGCAGGGCCCGGGCCGTGATGTCGCGGCCGGGTCGGCCGACCACGTCACCGAAACAAAGGAGGTTGATCTGCATGCGTGCCGGATCCCGCGAGCCGGACCGGCCGCGCGGTGCCGCGCCGGATGCCGGACGGATTCACCGTATCGCAATGTGCCGGACGTTTCAAGCCGCGCGTGAGAAGGCCGCGACCCGCCCTGCGGGGTTGCCGCCGGTGAGCGTGCGTTTTAAGCTGGCGCCGGCATGCGGATCGTCTGGATCGACACCGATTTCGCCGCCCTGGCCGGCCACACGGGCACCAGGACCTTCGAGATGTCGCGCCAGCTGGCCGCCGGAGGCCACGAAGTCGAGGTGGTCTGCAGCGACCGCAGGCTGCCGGAGCTGCTCCCGTCCGGGTTCCGGTCTTTCCACCGATCCGAGGTCGACGGGGTGCGCGTGACCATCGTCAACGCGGGCCTGGGCCGGATCCGCGAGGGACGCCTGGGGTGGCTGCGCCAACTGGCGTTCACGCTGCTGGCCTGCGGATATCTGCTGCGGGTCAGGCGACCGGACGTGGTCTGCGTCACCGTGCCTTCGCCGGGCGGGCTGCTCCCGGCACTGGCGGCCTGGTGGCTGCGGCGCGTGCCGTTCGTGCTGGAGGTTCGACGGCTGGTGGTCGAGTCCCTCGTCGGCACGGGGCGGATCCGGTCGCCGGTGCTGATCGGGGCGGTGACGGCGCTGATCCGGTGCGCGTATCGCGGCGCCGCCCGGATCGTGGCCCTGACCGACCCGGTGGCCCGGCATATCGGCGCGGATTCTGCCTTCCGCGGGAAGATCGTCCTCGTGCCGCACTGCTGCGACCTGGCGCTGTTCGGCGCCGGGGACGGCCGGCGGCTTCGGGCTGACAACGAGTGGGAGGACCGGTTCATCTGCCTGCACCTCGGCTCGATGTCGCGGGTCAACGGGCTGGAGGCGATCCTGCGGGCGGCGGACGTGCTGCGCGAGGACCCCAAGTTCCTCTTCTGGCTGGTCGGGGACGGCGAACACCGGGACCAGATCGAGCGCAACATCCGCGACCGGGGCCTGCACAACGTGGTGATCTGGGACCCTCAGCCGCGCACGCGGCTGCCGGACATCCTGGCCGCCGCCGATCTGTGCCTGATGACCGTGCGGCCGTATCCGGTGCTGGAGCAGGCCAGCGGCACGCGGCTGTTCGATTATCTGGCGGCTGGGCGGCCGGTGCTGCTGAACTACGGAGGCTGGCAGCGCGACCTGCTGGAGAGCCACGGCGCCGGCCTGGGCACCGGCCTGGGGCGGCACGAGGAGTTCTGGCAGCGGCTGTGCGAGCTGTGCGACGACCCCGATCGGCGGGCGGAGATGGGCCGCAACGCCCGGCGGCTGGCCGAGAAGCAGTTCGATCAACAACGCTGGGCGGCGGTATTCGAGGAGGTCCTGGCCGCGGCTTGTGCGAGCGGGTCGCCGTTGGGCGGCCGCGGAACGGGCCCGCGTGAGGCTCGGGACGTCTGATGCATGTGTCTGCCGCGCCGGCAGGGTCGGGTACGCCGGCGGCGTCGCGCGGGGTTCCCGTCGCAGCCGCGAAGCTGCCGCCTTGCAAGGACCGGGTCGGTCCGTACAATCTCCGGGGTCGGCCCGGCAGACCGGCATCGGGCGATGCGTGGAACCCGGTCGGGGTCGCTTCCGGGAAGGCGACAGGCGAAGGAGGGCTACCGTTGGCCGTCGGCGCAGCGCAACAGAACTGGGCCCATGTGGATCTCGCGACCGTTCCCTCGATCGTCGTGCCTCCGCCGGGTCCCCGATCCAGGGAGCTGCATGCCCGGTGCACGAAGTACTTCAAGGGTCTCAGCGGGCAGGTGAAACTTTTTCCGGTGGCGTTCGAGTCGGGGCACGGCTGCGTGCTGACCGACGTGGACGGCAACCGCTACATCGACTTCTCATCGGGCATCTACGTGACCACGCTGGGGCATTGTCACCCGAAAATCGTTGAAGCGGTTCAAAAGGCCGCCGCCCGGCTGATGAACTGCCACGATTTCACCACCGGGATCAAGACCCGGCTGATGGAGAAGCTGGCCGAGGTTCTGCCGGGGGATCTCAACGGCTTCCAGCTCTACGATTCGGGGACGACGGCCGTGGAGGCCGGCATGCGGGTCTGCCGGGCGGCCACCGGCCGGCACGAGCTGGTCTCCTGCTACTACGACTTCCACGGCAAGACCTACGGCGCGGTCTCGCTGGCCGAGATCCGCTCCATCGCCTACGGGGCGGTGCGCGCGCCGGGCATGCACATGGTGCCGCGCCCGAACACCTACCGGCCCCATTGGACCAAGCCGGACGGCACGATCGACACCGACGCCTACATCCGCTTCTACGAGGAGTACCTGGAGCGTGCCACGGTCAACCAGGTCGCGGCCTTCGTGCTGGAACCCATCCAGGGTTGGGGCGGATCGATCATGCCGCCGGATGATTTCTTTCCGAAGCTGCGGGCGCTGTGCGACCGGCGGGGCATCTTGCTGATGGCCGACGAGGTTTTGACCAGCATGGGGCGGACCGGCCGCTTTCTCTGCATGGAGCACTGGAACACGCTCCCGGACGTGGTATCGATCGGCAAGGGCTTCGGCAACGGTTTCCCGGTGACGGCCGTGGCGGTGCGCGAGCCCTACAAGGAGTCATTCGAGGCCATTTCGGCCTCCAGCAGCTACGGGGGCAATCCGATGGCCTGCGCCGCGGCGCTGGCCAGCATCGAGGTCATCCAGGAGGAGAATCTCCTGGAGCGGGCCGTTCACCTGGAGGAAGTGGCGATGCGGCGCATGCGGCGGATGAAGGACGAGCATCCGATCATCGGCGATGTGCGCGGCAAGGGGTGTCTGTTCGGCATCGAGCTGGTCAAGGACCGGGCGACGAAGGAGCCTTTCGACAAGGCCGGGGCCATGGTTTATCAGAAGGCCTTCGCCCGCGGTCTGGCCTGGATTCCGGCCGGACACATCCTGCGGATGAGCCCGCCGATCGTGATGGAGGACGAGGTTCTGCTGCGGGGACTGGACATCATCGACGAGGCCGTCGGTGAGACGGAGCGCGAGCTGGGCTATGCCCGGTGATTCAGGAGGCGTGATGGACGCGCGGGCGATCCGAATGGGCAGGTTGACGGGTCGTGGGCGGGCGGTGATCATCGCCATCGACCACGGCATGTTCGACGGGCCGATTGCGGGGATGGAGAACCTGCCGGCCACGGCGAGGAAGATTCACCCGGACGTGGACGGCGTCCTGCTGGCGCCGGGCATGCTGCGGCACTGCGGCGAGATCTTCGCTGGCCGGCACGCGCCGCTGGCGGTGGTGCGGCTGAACTGGAACTCGGTCTACTGTTTCCACTTCAACTATCGCCAGGCCCGCAGCGTGAGATGCGTGGAACCGGAGGACGCCCTGGCCGAGGGCATGGACATCGCCCTGGTCTCCCTGACCCTCCGCACCGGCGACGAGGAGCGCGACGCCGAAAACGTGTCGATCTTCAGTTCGCTGACGTCCAGGTGCCACAGATTGGGTATACCCGTGATCGGCGAGTACTTCCCGACCGGTCATCTGGACATGAGCCCCGAGGAACTGCACGAGGACGTCCGGATCGGCAGCCGCATCGTCGCGGAACTCGGTGCGGACGCGATCAAGACCTTCCACACCTGCGACTTCAGGGCGGTGACCTCGACGTGCCCCGTCCCGGTCTTCGGCCTGGGGGCCGAGAAACTGCCCACGCAGCGGGCGGCGCTGGAGCTGGCGGCGGCGGAGGTCGCGGCCGGGGCCGGGGGGGTGGTTTTCGGCCGCAACGCCATCCAGGTGCCCCGGCCCCGGGACTTCCAGGCGGCGCTGTGCGCGGTGGTGCGGGACGGCGCGAGCCCGGCGGCGGCAGCCCGCAGGCACCGTCTGAAGTAGCGCCGCGCGGTGCCCGGGGCGGCGATCGGCCCGCGGCGTGTGGCGAATCGGTTATGGCTTCGCAGGGCTACGGCGAGTTTGCCGGACGGTGGGGCGAGCGTGCCCGCCTGGCGATGGATGTCATCCAGGGGCGGCCGGCGCGCGGCATCCCGGCGTGGATGGTCCATGTCATGGATGTCCCGCTGATGGAGCGTTTCACGGGCCGTCCCCCCGGACGTTATGCGCGGGACCCGGACGGCGTCTACACCGATTTCCAGAAGCTCGCCGGCGCCTGCTACATCGATCAGTACCTGGCCGACAACCCGCTGACCATGGAGGCCCACGGGTTCGCTCCGGGCGCCGAGCGGACGGCGGTCACCGGCGCGGAGCGGATCGTCCTGGACGGCATGGTCATCGACTCGCCCGAGGCGGTGATCGAGCACCTGGAACGGTTCGTTTTTCCCGCGCGGGCCCGGCGTATGGCCGAGCTGGACCCCGGAGATCCAGGTCTGATCGATACCCTGATCGAGCAGGAGTGCCGCATGCAGCGGCGCCTGGGGCCGGAGCTGCTGAAGGGCCCGTTCGCGGACGGCTTCCAGAGCTTTCCGGTGTTCCACAACTACGTGTACGGCTACGAGAACTACTTCATGGCCTACGCCCTGTACCCGGAGGTCATGGAGCGTGACTTCGCCCAGCAGGCCGACCTGGCGGTGCTGGAAAACCGGGCGGCCGCCGCCGCCATCCGTCGCGGGGGGCTGCCGCCCCTGATCCGCCTGGACTACGACATGGCCTATTCCCGGGGGCTGCTGGTCAGCATGGACTCGCTGGAGCGGATCTGGTTTCCGCATTTCGAGCGGGCCATCCGGCCTTTTCTGGATGCCGGCATCCGGCTGATCTGGCATTGCGACGGCAATCTCATGGAGATGGTTCCCCGGCTGATCGAGGCGGGCATCAGCGGCTTCCAGGGCTTCCAGTACGAGGACGGCATGGACTACGCCCGCATCTGTCGCATGACGGACCGCCGAGGCGAGCCGCTGTTCATCATCGCGGGCGTATCGGTGACGCGCACGCTGCCCCACGGCACGCCCCGGGAGGTGCGCGACGAGCTGCGGTGGCTGGTCGAGCACGGGCCGCGGGCGGGACTGATGCTCGGGGCCAGCAGCAGCATCGTTCCCGGCACGCCGGAGGCCAACATCCGCGCGCTGATCGAGGGCCTGCATCACTACCGGCAGGCCGGAAGGGAGGCGTGATGAGCGACGGGCAGGCATGGCGGGAGCGTAATCGGAGGATCTGGCAGGAGGAGCTGGAGGCGTTCGTCCCGCAGTGCGTGCTGGACGTCCACGTGCATGTCTTCAACGACGCCACGCTTCCGCCGGGCGAGGCTTTCCCGGCCGGCGGGCCGCGGTTGCAGTCCTACGACTTCGCGCGGCTGCAGGCCGACCTGGCGGAGGTGTTTCCGGGGCGGCAGTGCGGCGCGGTGTGTTTCGGACTGCCTTTTCCCCAGTACGACCAGCGGGAAAACAACCGCTACGTGGCCGGCGGCTGCGACCGGCGGTCAAGGTGGGCTCTGCGGCTGGTCGATCCGGCCGAGGATCCCGGAAGCGTGCGGGCCGACGTGATCGCCGGCGGCTTCGTCGGGCTCAAGCCCTACCCCAACTACGTCCGCAAGGCCGACCTGGGGCAGGTCGAGATCCGCGAGATGCTGCCGGAAGGCATCATGGCGGTGGCCGATGCCCTGGGGCTGATCGTCATGCTGCACATCCCTCGCCGGGGCCGGCTGGAGGACCCCCTGAACCGGCGGCAGATCCGCGAGCTGTGCAGCCGCTGGCCGGGGGCCCGCGTCATCCTGGCCCATGTCGGGCGGGCCTATTACCTGCGCGGGGCCGTCGGGCATCTGGAGGAGCTGCGGGATCTGCCGAATCTCTACTTCGACACCGCGATGGTCAATCACGCCGAGGTCCTCGAGCACCTCTTCACGACGGTGCCGCCGGACAGGGTGCTGTTCGGCTCGGACATCCCCATCGCCCTGGCGGCCGGGAAATCGGTCGAGATCAACCATCAGTACGCCTACATCACCCCGGAGCCGTGGGAGCTGTCGATCTGCGATAGCGCAGGCCGGGTGACGTACACGTCGTTTCTGTACGAGCAACTGCGCGCCATCCGCCGGGCGGTCGAGAGGCTCAACCTGCCGCGGGGGTTCGTGGAGGACTTCTTCCACGGCAACGCGGAGCGTTTCCTGGGACCTGCCGGGGGATGATCGGCGGCCCGAGGCGCCCGGGGGAGGAGAGGAACGCATGACAGGGAGCCGTTTCCGCCCGGCGGGGTCACCGGCGCCGCGCGTCATCGGGGAACAGTCCTCCGCCGGCGGCCTGTTTCCGCCGGCATCCGGGTACCGGCATGGGAGGTCGTCCGATGAGGCATGACAAGCCGCGCGTCGGCCTGCTGGGCCTGACGCTGGAGTTCTACGAAAAGCTGGTCCCCGATCTGCGGCCGGACCGCGAGGCCTGGGTGCAAAGGTCGCTGATTCCCGCCCTGGCCCCGCACGCCGAGGCCGTTTTCGAGGGGGCGGCCTGGACGCGCGAGCAGGTCGAGCGACAGGTGGCGGACTTCGAGGCCCGCGGGCTGGACGCGGTCGTGGTGGTGCTGCCGGCCTACGCGCCCAGCCTGATCGCGGCGCCGGCTCTGGCCCGGACGCGTCTGCCGGTGATCATCTGGAACACGCAGGAGCTGTGGGCGGTGGACGGCGGCTATGACGATGCCGCGCTGCTGCGCAACCACGGCGTGCACGGCACGCAGGATCTCTGCAATGTGCTGGTGCGCGAGCAGGTCGCCTTTCACTATGTCACCGGACACGTCGAGGACCGGGCGGCCATGGAGGAGCTGGCCGATGCGCTGCACGCCGCCCGCGCGGTGCGGTACCTGCGCAACGCCCGGCTGGGGCTGATGGGGTATCCCTTCGCCGACATGGGCGATTTCGGCCTGGACACCACGCATCTGGCCACGAGCCTGGGATGCCGGTGGGAGCCGCTGTCGGTGGCCGAGTTCAACCGGCGGGCGGCGGCGGCGCCGGCCGGGGAGGTCCGGAGCCTCGCGGAGCAGTATCGGCACGACTACGACATCGCGCCGGGGGTGACCGCCGACGATCTGCAGGCCTGTGCCCGCGCCGAGATCGCGCTGCGGGCCATGGTCGCCGAGCGCCGGCTGGACGCCTACAGCTATCAGTTTCTGGCGTTCGGCGATGACGAACGCACCGAGACGGTGCCTTTCGTGGCCGCCAGCCGGCTCCTGGCCGAGGGGGTGGGGTTCGGAGGGGAGGGCGACCTGATTTCCGCGGCCTGGTCGGCCTTCCTCGCCCGGTTGCAGCCGCCGGCGAGCTTCAGCGAGATCTTCACCATCGACTTCGCCGGCGACGCCGTGCTGCTGAGCCACATGGGCGAGTGCAATCCGGCGATGGGGCGGCGCGACCGGCGGGTGCGGCTGGTGCGGCGTCCGGCGCCGATCGTGCCCGTGCGGGGCGGGCAGTGCGCGCTGGTGTGCAGCTTCGAGCCGGGCCCGGCGACGTGGACGTGCCTGACGCTGGGCCCCCGGCAGCGATGGCGGGTGATCGCGGCGCCGGCGTGCATCGAGGACTTCGGCCCGCTGCCGCAACTGGCCGTACCGCACAGCAAGATGCGGCCGGCGGGAGGCGTGCGCGGTTTCCTGACGCGTTATGCCCAGGCCGGGGGACCGCATCACGCGGCGATCTGTTTCGGCGACGCCCGGCGGCGGATCTCGCTGGCGGCGCGATTCCTCGGGGCCGACTACCTGGAGGTATAGGCGGTGTATCTCGGCCTGGATCTGGGCACGACCAACGTCAAGGCCCTGCTCATCGACGAGCGAGGCACGGTCCAGTCACGGGGCTCGGTGGAGGTCGGCCTGGGCCACACGTCCGAAGGCGGCGTCGAGCAGGACCTCGAGGAGATCTGGGCGGCGACGCTCGAGGCCGCCTGGAGGGCTGCCGGAACCGGCGGGGCATCGGTGAAGGCCGTGGGGATTTCCAGTCAGGGGGCGGCGCTGCAGCTCCGCGACCGGCAGGGCCGCTGCCTGGGGCCGGTGATCAGCTGGATGGATCCGCGCGGGGCGGCCGAGGATCGCGAGCTGGTTCGCGTTTTCGGAAGTCGGTGGCTGGCCGAGCACATCGGTCACGGGCAGGCCGGGCTGTCGCTGGGGCACCTGATGAGGCTGCGGCGAACGCAGCCGGAAATGCTGGATCAGGCGGGCGTGATCGGCTTCGTGGGCGACGCGATCGTCGAGCGGCTCTGCGGCAGGGCGGCCCACGACGCCTCTTCGCTGAGCATCGCCTGCCTCTACAACCCGATGCTCGATGCACCGGAGCCGGCCATCCTCCGCCATCTGGGCATTTCCCGCGGGCAGCTGCCGGCTCTGCTGCCGGCGCGGCAGCCGGCGGGGGCTCTGGGGGGCGAGGCGGCCAGGCGCATGGGCGTGCCCGCGGGCATTCCGGTGGGGCCGGCGATTCACGATCAGTACGCGGCCGCGGTCGGCAGCGGAACGCTGGAAGCCGGCGACGTGATGTTCGGCTGCGGTACCGCCTGGGTGCTGGTGGCGGTCGCGGAAGCCTTCGCCGGACCGGTGGTGCCCTCGGCCTGGGTGTGCCGGCACGTCGTGCCGCAGCGGTGGGGGCAGCTCCTCTCGCTGGTGGTCGGCGGCTCGGCGTTCCGCTGGGCGCTGGAGATGACCGGTCTGGCCGATGCCGGCCGGGAGGCTATCGATGACCTCATGGCGGCCGTGCCGCCCGGCAGCGACGGCCTGCGGGTCTGGCCTTTCCACGATGCCACCGGCGGGGCGAGGAGACCGACGGCCGGCAGGATCGAGGGCTTGCGGCTGGCCCACGGGCGCGGCCACCTTCTGCGGGCGACGCTGGAGGGGTTGTGCTTCGAGCTGGCCCGGCAACTCGGCTGGCTGGCGAGGGCGGGTTTTCCGGCCCGGCGGCTGATCATGTGCGGGGGAGCGGCACGGAGCCGGCTCACGCCGCAGATCGTGGCCGACACGACCGGCTGTGCGGTGGTGTGTCCCCGGGAGCCGGAAATCAGCGCGTTCGGCGCGGCGGTGCTGGCCCGGGCGATGCTGGAACCGCAGCAATCGATTCCGGAGCTTCACGCCGCCATGGCCGGTCCGCGGACGCAGATCCTGCCGGGGCCGGCCTCGTCGGGATACCGCGGCGCGGCCGGGGAATACGCCCGGGCGGTGGACGCGGCGGCCGCCGACCAGGGCGGATCGGACTGGACGGATACCGGATCCGCCTGAAAGGGGCAACCGATGGAAGCGATGAGGCTCAGCAGTCTGGATGTGGCCGTCTTTGTGCTGTACATCGCCGGCGTCGCGGTCCTGGGCTGGTATGCCTCCCGCCGCGTGGGCCGGACCAAACGCGACTACTTCCTGGCCGGGGACCGGCTGCCGTGGTGGATGATCGGCGGCAGCATCGTGGCGGCCAATATCAGCAGCCACCATTTCATCGGCGTGATCGGCACGGCCTACAGGCACGGCTTCGTGGCGATGTGCATCGAGTGGGCGGCGATCCTGATCGGGTTCAACGCCCTGCTGTGGATCTTTCTGCCGTTCTATCTGCGCAACGGCTTCTACACGATGCCCGAGTTCCTTCAGCGGCGGTTCGGCTCCGCGGCCCGGGTGACGTACGCGGCTCTGATCCTGGTGATCTACATCTTCGTGGAAATCAGCGCGGTGCTGTATCTGGGCGCCGTCGCCCTGAACTCGCTGTTCGACCTGACGGGTCTGGCGGAGAGCCTGGCCGGCGGGCTGGGGATGCCCCTCAGCCGCGACCAGGCTTTCCTGGCGGCCATGGGCGGGTGCATCGTGCTTCTGGCGGCGTTCACGGCGTTCTACACCATCGCCGGCGGTCTGCAGGCGGTGGTGTGGACCGAGCTGGTTCAGCTGGCGGTCCTGCTGGCCGGGGGGCTGACGCTGTCGTTCGCGACGCTTCGCGAGGCGGGTGGCTGGGCGGGGCTGATGGCGACTTCCGGCGACTGGGATCTGCTGCTGCCGGCGACCGATCTGAACTTCCCCTGGACCCAGTACCTCGGATCTTTCCTGTGCATCAGCATCTTCTACTGTGCCGCCAATCAGTTCATCGTCCAGCGGACGCTGGCGGCGAAAGATGAGTGGCACGCACGGATGGGCGTGGTCTTCACCGATTATCTGAAGTTCCTCATGCCGCTGATCATCGTTGTGCCCGGGCTGCTGGCCCCGGGACTGTTTCCGGCGCTGGAGAAGCCGGACATGGCCTTCCCCATGCTGGTGCGCCACCTGCTGCCGGCCGGGCTGGTGGGCCTGGTGATGGCCGGTCTGATCGCGGCGGTGATGTCGCATCTGTCGGGTGCGGTCAACTCCTGCACGACGATCCTGACCGTGGACTTCTACCTGCCGTACATCAACCCGCAGGCCACCGACCGCCAGGCGATCCGGTTCGGCCGGATCATGGGCGGCCTGATCGTGGCCCTGGGCATCTTCTGGTCGGCGGTGCTGGTGGAGCACTCCGAGCGTCCGGTGTTCGTGTATCTGCTGGACGCCTATGGTTACGTGACACCCGGCGTGGCCACGATGTTCCTGCTGGGCATCCTCTGGAAGCGGACGACGCACGCCGGAGCCCTGGCCGCCGGCGTTCTGACCATCCCCCTGACCGTGGCGGTCGAGTGGATGGTTCCGCACTTGCCGGGGGCCTGGCAGCCGTATCTGGCCCCGTTCGCCAACCGCACCGGCATCGTCTTCTGGTCCTGCATGCTGGTCGGCGTGGTGGTGAGCCTGATCACCCGGCCCAAGCCCGAGGCCGAGATCGCCGGGCTGATCTGGAACCGCCGGAGCCTGAGCCTGCCGCCGGAGATCCGCGAAAAAAGCCGCGGCCTGCGCAGCCCGTTCCTGTGGTGGGCGATCATCACCGCCATCGTCCTGTTCATGTACGTCCGCTATCGATGACGCGGCGGCAGGGCGGGATCGCTTCGCCGGCGGTGAGCCAGCGCCGCGTACCAGCCCCAGGCCAGCATGGCCGCCGCCGGCGAGGCGCACGGGAGCGGCAGCGGCTCGGGAAACGTCTCCTCGTGCATCGTCTCGATGGACGCCGAAGGTCCGCCCCTTGGTGGCGTGAGGCCGCGAAAGCGGGTGTGCACCGTGCCGTCGGCCTGCACGTCCAGAACCGCATAGCCATAGCGGTCGGTCTCGATGAAGGTCTGGCCGGAGGTGCGCATCAGGCCCTCGATCAGGCTGCGCTCGAGAACCTCGATCCAGGTCCGCGTCCAGAGCGAGTCGGGATCCAGGCCCAGCCGCAGGGCCCCGCCGAGCGACAGCATCTCATGCAGCGTGGCCTGGGCGATCGGTCCGGCGATGACCTCCGGGCATGCCGCGTTGCCGGTCAGACCGTAGTCCGGCCGGTGGCGGCGGAAGTAGCTCATCACGTCGGGGTTGTACGCATTGGCGTGGAAGTCGGTGGTCAGGAAGAAGACGCCGCCGATCCGGTGGGCGTCGATGAACCTCAACAGTTCGCGTCGTTCAGCGTCGTAGCCGTCCCAGCGATCGTAGGGGTAGATCGCGACGAACTGGATGGGGACGGAGGTCACGACGAACTTGAGAATCGCGGCGGAGCCGGCCAGTCCCCGCTTGAGCCAGTCCATCTGTTCGGGACCCAGCATGTTCCGGGGCCGGCTCAGGGCCTCCCGGCAGGCCGCGCTGCCCAGCAGGGTCAGCTGGCCGAACGGGTCCAGCGACCCCCCGCACTCCCCGCCGGCGCTGGCCTGGCGGTACTGGCGGTTGTCGAGGATGAAGAACTCGGCCGTGGCTCCGTAACGGAACGAGCGGTAGATTCGCCGGGGGTCCTCCTGCCGGCGGACCGGCAGATACTCCAGGAAAGCCCGGTAGCCGGCCTCCAGCTGCTCCGCCCTGCCGGCGGCGAGGAGCTCCAGGCCGGCGTAATCGTTCTCGATCTCATGATCGTCCCACTGGGCCCAGACGGCCGTGGCGGCCAGCAGGTCGCGGAGCGGAGCATCGGCGCGGTTGGAGCGGTACTTGCGGCGGTATTCTTCCAGCGTGCGGGCGACGAGGTTCTCGGAGCCCGGCTCGTCGCCGTAAATCGTATCCCCCAGGTACAGGAAAAAGTCGAGATCCTCCGCGGCAGCGAAGGTCAGCACGTCGAAAGGCCGGCGGTCGTCGCCGCTGTCGCCGGAGACGGCGAAGCGGAAGGCCGCCGGCATAGCCGGATCAGGGGCGGTGCGGAAACGGCCCGTGCGGCTGAAAATCTGCGGATCCTCAGCCAGGCTGAACCGGTAGAAGTACTCGCGGCCGCCGGCCAGACCGTTCACGTTGACCTGAACCGTCAGGTCGTTTTCCGGATCGGCCTGAGCCTCGCCCGAGGCGGTCAGGGTGCCGAAGTCCGGGCGCTCGGACACCTCCCAGCGGACGGTTCCCGGCCGGTCGGCCCGGGTCCAGAGCACGGCGGCATCGGCGGTGACGTCGCCGGCCGCGACGCCCAGTGAGAAGGGGGGCTCGTCGATGGCGGAGCCGCTGAGAACGAGGGCGATGAGTGCGAGGAACATATGGGAACCTCCGTGTGTCGTCTGAGCCTGAGGTCGCCGCAGTGGGGCGTCCCCGCGAAGCGGCGGCTGCGGCCGGAAGCGCAAATCCTTACAGCTCCAGCCCCAGCTCCGGCCATCGCCGCGTGACGCGCTGCCGGATCTCTTCGGTCATCGTCAGAGGGGCCGGCCAGCGGCGGATGACGCCCTCGCCGGGAATCTTGCGGGTGGCGTCGATGCCCATCTTGCCGCCGGCGCCTTCGAACGGAGCGGCATGGTCGAGGATGTCCAGCGGGCCGTCGACGATGACTACGTCGCGCCGCGGATCGACGTGGGCGCCGACACTGAAAAGCACCTCCTGCTCGTCGTGGACGTTGACGTCCTCGTCCACCACGATGATGAACTTGGTCAACATCATCTGCCCGGCGCTCCACACGGCGTGCATGACCTTGCGGGCCTGGTAGGGGTAGCTCTTTCGGATCCTGACGAAGACGAAATTGTGGAACGCCCCGAACATCGGCAGGTGATAGTCGAGAATGTCCGGCGCGGACATCCGCAGCAGCGGCAGAAAGATCCTCTCGGTGGCCTTGCCGAGGTAGTAGTCCTCCATCGGCGGTCGGCCCACGATGGTGGTCGGATAGATCGGCTCGCGCCGCCGGGTGATGGCCGTCACCCGCAGCACGGGGTACGGGCCAGACAGCGAGTAAAAGCCGGTGTGGTCCCCGAAGGGGCCTTCGATCAGCCGGGCGACGGGATCCACCCAGCCTTCGATCACGATCTCGGCGTTGGCCGGCACCTCCAGCGGCACCGTTTTTGCCGGAACCAGTTCGATCGGGCCGTTGTTGAGGAAACCCGCGAACAGCAGCTCGCTGACCGACGGCGGCAGCGGGCAGGTCGCCGCGTAGGGCAGCACCGATTCGCCGCCGAGCACGACCGCGATCGGCATAGGCTCGCCCCGGTCGGCCCAGGAGCGGTAATGGCGGGCCCCGTCATGGTGCATGTGCCAGTGCATGGCCGCCAGCCGCGGCCCGAAGACCTGCACGCGGTACATGCCCACGTTGCGTTCGCCGGTCTCACGGTGCTTCGTGTACGTTCCGGCCAGAGTGATGTAGCGCCCGGTGCGTCCCTGAGCCCCCTCCGCCTCGATCACCGGCGGTGTCCCGGGGTTGGGTTCCGGCGGCTCGGAGGCCGGATCGCCGTCGTGCGGCCAGCACTGGATGATCGGCAGCGAGAGCAGATCGGCGTCGTCGGTGTGCACCACCTCCTGACAGATTCCGCGCCGCACCACCTTCGGCGGGAAACTCGCGATCCGCATCAGGTCCGGAAGCCGTTTGACCTTCTCCAGCAGCGTCGCGGGCATCTCCGGCCTGATCAGGGCTTCGACGCGGTCGGCCAGCTCCTGCAGCGTCTCGCAGCCCAGCGCCAGGCGGATGCGGGCGTAACTGCCGAAGGCGTTGATCAGCAACGGAATCGACGAGCCCTTGACGCGCTCGAACAGCAGCGCCCGGCCGCCGAGCCCGCCGTGCACCGGGTCGGTCGGCGGTGCGCCGGCGAGCCCCTCGGGGCAGGGCGACTTCATCACCCGGTCGGCGATCTCCGCGATCTCCAGGATCGGATCCACCTCGACGCGGACGCGCCGCAGCTGGTCGCGACGCTCCAGCTCGGCCACGAAGCTCTGCAGGTCGGCAAAGGGCATGAATCCGTCTCCGGGGGAGAAGCTTCCGGACGCGCGGCGGATTATAGCAGCTTCCGTCGGGGGATCACCGCCTTGCCGGACCCGTTACATCGCCGTGCGGGCGGGCCGGCGACAAGGGGCGATGCCAACGGGGGAGAGTCTGAAAGCAGGTCACGGCGGCGGGGCGACGGGACTCTCGTCGGGATACGCGCCGGTGCACCAGAGAATCCAGTCCCGCTCGTACTCGTGGAGGTTCGAGAGCGCGACGCTGCGCAGCGGGGCGTGATAGACCGGCTTGTGGTCCGACGGATGACGGATGGCGGCTTCACAGAACTGGGCGGCCTTGATGCCCAGTTCGCGGTAGTTGGCGGCGAGCACCGCCGGCGAACGGCCCGAGCGGATCAGGGCGCAGTGCTCGGGCGTGCCGCCGAAGGTGATGAAGGCCGCCGTGGGGCCCATGGCCTCCTCGGCCGCCGGGATGCCGCGCAGCGGCCAGTCCGCCAGGGCGACCCAGGCGGTCAGGCGGGGGTAGCGGGCCGCCCGGTCGCGAATGACGGCCCGGGCCTCCCGCGGATCGCCCCGGCAGTCGATCTCGGCCAGCAGGTCGGGGCCGTGGCTGGTTTGCATCTGACGTTCGAAGCCGATCAGCCGCGGGCCGTGCACGGGGTCGTCCAGCCCGGCGTGCAGCAGCATGAACGTGGCGTCCGCCGGCAGCACCTGCACGGTGAGGCGGGCCAGTTCGCGTCCCACGGCCTCCTCGTCGAAGCCGACGTGAGCGACCCGCAGCCGTTCCGGTACCGGCTGGATCATCGAGACGATGCAGATCCCCTGATTAAAGAAGCGGCTGAGGCTGGGCAGAATCGCGGCGACGTCGGCCGGCTGAATGCACAGCCCGCGAAGATCGGGGTCGCGCAGACCCGCCAGCAGGGCGATCTGGTCGCGTGCCGAGTCGCCATCCGGGCAGAGGGTGACGATGGTCATTCGGGCGCCCGCGGAGGCATACTGTTCCGCGCCGGTTCGCAGAACCGGCCACAGCGGGTCGTTCCGGCCGGCGCCGACAAAGGCGATGACGCCGGCCTCGGGGGCGGGGCGGCTGGTCGGTGGCGGAGGGGCCGGAGCCTGCTCGCAGCCGGCCCAGAGCCCCACCCAGACGATTACGGCCAGGGCCGGGGGGTGGACGGCCCGTCGGCATGTCGAAGGACTGGGCATGGCAAGAACTCGTCCTGCCTTCAGTTATCGGGCCTTGACCGCCGGCCGGCGATCATAACCCGCTCGATCATAACCCACTGGCGGCGGCCTGTCGTGCCGCCGGGGCCCGGCGCGACGGCCAGGTAGCTTATCGGATGCGGTCAACCTGCCGATGAAACCCCCGGGTGTTCTGTTCAGGCCGCCGGCCACTGCGGCCCCGGGAGATGCCATGAGCCGAAAGGAACAGTACCGGCAGGGTATCGCGGCCCTGCAGGAAGACCGGTTCGAGGAGGCCATTGCCCACCTTGAGCCGCTGGCCGGCGGTACCGGTGCCGTCGCCGTGGTCGCACGATTCTACCTGGGCCAGGCCCACCACCGGCTGGCGGTTCGGCTGTTCGAGGGCGGCCGGTACCAGGAGGCCATAGGGCATTTCCAGGCCGCGGCCCGCCTGAACCCGGCCGGCGGGGGCTTCGCCTGGTACCTGGCGGCCTGCTACCTGGGCGCCGGGCGCTTCGATCTGGCCGTCGGCGAACTCGAGCGGCTCCTCCGGCAGCAGCCCGAGGACGCGGATCTGCGCGTGCGTCTTGCCCTGGCACTGTGGCGACAGAACGGGGAGGGCGACGCCATCGCCGTCCTGCGCGACGGCAAACGGCTGCGGCCCGACAGCCCGGAGATCAGCTACCAGCTCGGCGTGATGCTGGCGGCCCGCGACGAGCTCACGGAAGCCCGGCGCTGCTTCGAGGCCGCGATCGAAATGGACCCCGGCCACGCGCCCGCCCACGAGAAGCTCGCCCAGTGCCTGGCGGTCGCCGGCGACCACGAGCAGGCCCTGCGCCGGCTCGAGCAGGCCCACCGACTGGACCCGTCCAACGCCCGCATCGCCCTGCAGCTGGGGCTGCTGGCCCGGTCGGCGGCGGCTTCGGGTCGTTCGGTCCAGATTCTGCGGCCGGTGCCGGGAACCCGGCTGGACGATTCGGCCGTGCGTCGGCTGGGAGAGCTGGTTGTCCAGGAGCCGGAGTTCGTGGAGACCTTCCTGGCCCTGCCGGCCAGCGGCGTCGATGCGGAAGTGTTCTCCGCCCTGGCCGCGATTCTGCAGGACGCGCTGGCCCGTCATCCCGAGTACGCCGATCTGCACTATCACTGCGGGCAGGTTCACCGCCGACTGGGGCACGAGCGCAAGGCCATCGAACACGCCAGGCAGGCCGTGAGCCTGAACCCCCGCTATGTCAACGCCCTGATCCTGCTGGCCGGGCTCTACCGCCAGACCAGCCAGTGGGCGGCGGGCATCGACCGCCTGCAGCAGGCCCTGGAGGCCGGGGCGGACTACCCGGATGTGCACTATCTCCTCGGCCAGCTCCATCAGGGGCGGGGCGACCGCGAGCGGGCCTGTGAGGCCTATCGCCGGGCGTTGGCCCTGAACGGGGATTTCCGCGCAGCGAAAGAGGCTCTGGACGCGCTCAAGACGGTCACCGTCTGACGGGAGCGGAGATGTCGTACCTGCTTGAGACACTGGGACGGGGGCTCATCAGCCGCCTGTCGGACGCGTTCCGCGAGCAGTTCGCCGGGGCCCACGGGATGGACCGTGCCGATCTGCTGGCCGCCATCGAGCGCGCCCCGAAGTCAGCCCCGCTGAGGCGCGCGTTGGGCTTTGCGCTGCTGGAGGACCGGCAGCCTTCGGCGGCCCGGGAAGCCTTCGCATCAGCGCTGCGCCTGAGTCCGCGCGACATCCTGGCGCGGATCGGAACGGCCTGCGCCCTGGACGACCTGGGCCGAACGGAGGAGGCGATCGACGAGCTGGTCGTCGCGGCCAAGCTGGATCCCGAGGACCCGATGGTGGCCTTCGCCCTGGCCTACTGCCACGAGCGGCAGGGCGGAACGGATGAGGCGGTACGCTACTACCGCGAGTGCCTGCGGATCTGCCCGCAGCTGCGCAACGCCCGTGAGCGGCTGGCAGCCATCCACATCGTCCACAACCGGCTGGACGAGGCCGTCGAACAATACGAGGAACTGGTGGTGTCTGACCCCGGCGACGTGGGCCTGCACATGGCCCTGGCCGGCCTGTACCTCCGCTGCGGCAACGCCAACGCGGCCGTCGAGGAGTACGAGCGGGCATTGACCATCGAACCGGACAACTGGCAGGTCCGCAACGACCTGGTCGAAACCCTGGAGCAGGCCGGCCTGTTCCAGGAGGCGATCGAGAAGCTCCAGGAGCAGATCGCCTCGCAGCCGCCCTGCCCGGACACCTATCTTCGGCTGGGCGACCTTTACGGAAGGCTGGGCCGCGACGACGTGGCCCTGCAGGCCTACGAGCGGGCGGTCGACCTTCACCCCGGCTTCCTGGAGGCCATCGTCAAGGCCGGCACTCAGCACCTCCGGGCGGGACGGTACGAGCAGGCCGCCTCGTGGTTCGGCCGGGCGATCGAGGTGAACGATCGGCTGCTGAGCGCCTATGTCGGCCTGAGCATCGCCCAGCACGAGGCCGGGCGGGAGGCCGAGGCCCTTTCCAGCCTCGACCTGGCCGGCAGCATCGAGCCCAACAGCACCCTGCTGTACACCGAGATGGCCCGGCTGTACCTCAAGTGCGGCGTCGAGGCCGAAGCCCGCGCCTACCTCGGGGTCGGGCCGTCGGAGGCAGCGCCTCCGCCGGAGGACTCCTTCGACGACCTCATTGAGCTGCAGATCGTCCGCCATCAGCAGCTGGCCGAGGAACGCCCCAACCATGCCGACATCCACTACCGGCTGGGCCTGCTGCTGCGGCAGCGCGGCCGGCTGGAGGAGGCCATCGAGCAGTTCTACGACGCGGTCGCGATCAACCCCGCCTATACCAAGGCGCTGATCAAGCTCGGACTGGCCCTGCACGACAACAACCAGACGGACCGGGCCGTGGCGGTGCTCAAGCAGGCCCTGGATCTCAAGCCGGAGTACGTGGACCTGCACTACCGCCTGGGACTCATGTTCGCGTCCCGCCAGCAGTTCGAGCTCGCCGTCGAGCACTTCGAGCGGGCGGTCGCCGGCCGGCCGGAGAACCTGGACTGGCGCGAGAACCTCGCCCTGGCTCTGGAGAACATGGGCATGATCGACCGTGCCAAGGCCACCTGGCACCGCCTCTGCGAGATGGCTCCCGGCACGCCCCAGGCCCGGCGCGCCGCCGACGCCCTGCATCGTCTTTGACCCCTCGCCGCCGGGCCGGCGACACCCCTCGCAGGCCCGGTCGGGTTCGCCTGTGCGAATCTCCCTGGTTACAATCGGCCGATGAGGCCCCGTCGGACGAAACGGGCCCGGCGACAACGGCCCGGCGCGGCACGCGCCGCACACCGTCGTGTCCGGGCCTGCGGGATGGGCTGATCCGGTGATGCGAAGCTTTCGTCGGTCGATGTTCGGGATGCTGGTGGATCTGGTCGTGCGCTGCGGCCCGCGTCCCGATCCGGCGGATATGGCCGCACGGATGTCGGCGCTGGACTCCGACATCAGCGTGGGTCGCTGGCCGTTGCGGATGACCGCCTTCCTGCGCGACCGCCTGCGACCGCGCTGGCTGCGGCTGCGCCGTCCGGAGACCTGATCCGCCGCGGGAACTGTTCGAAGTGTGTCAACCAGGCCGCGCTGCCGGCGGACGACGCGGCGATTTCCCAAGGAGCGAATGATGGCCGGTCGGAAGTACGGAATGGGCGTGGTCGGGGCGGGCATGATCGGCCATTTCCACGCCGAGGCGATCAAGGGACTTCCCAACGCCGAACTGGTGGCGGTCTGCGACGCGGTCGAGGAGCGGGCCCGGACATTCGCCGAACGACACGGCTGCCGGCCCTACGGCAACCTCGAGACCTTCATGGCTGACGACCGCATCCAGGTTGTCACCGTCGGCACCCCCAGCGGGTTGCACGGCGAGGCGGCCATCGCCGCCGCCCGCCACGGCAAACACTGCATCGTCGAGAAGCCGATCGAGATCACCCTCGAGAAGATCGACGCGATCATCGAGGCCCACGCCGCCGCCGGCACCACCGTGGGCGGCATCTTCAACATGCGCTATGAGACCACCGCCCGGATGTTCAAGCAGGCCGTGGATGCCGGGCGGTTCGGCCGCCTGACCTTCGGCATGGCCTACGGGCCCTGGTGGCGCGACCAGAAGTACTACGACCAGGGCGGATGGCGAGGCACCTGGAAGCTCGACGGCGGCGGGGCGCTGATGAATCAGGGCATCCACACCATCGACATGCTGCAGTGGCTCATGGGCCCGGTGCGGCAGGTGTCCGCGTTCACCCGCACGCTCTGCCACGAGCGGATCGAGGTCGAGGACACCAGCGCCGTAGCCGTGGAGTTCGCCAATGGGGCCCTGGGCACCATCGCATGCACCACCAGCATGTGGCCCGGGCATTTCCGGATCATCGAGGTCTCCGGCGACCGCGGCACGGTGGCAATGGCCGATTCCAAGTTCTTCTTCTGGCAGTTCGCCGAGGAGTCGCCTGAGGATGAGCGCGTGCGCCGCGAGTTCCTGGAGTTTCCGGCGGTATCGGTGGGGGCGGCCAACCCCTCGGCGGGGATGACCGCCATTCCTCACCGGGCCAACTTCGCCGATTTCCTCCAGGCCCTGGACGACGGCCGGGAACCGCCGATCTCCGGCCGAGAGGCCCGGCGGGCGGTGGAAATCATCCTGGCGATCTACGAGTCCGCCCGGACCGGCCGGCCGGTCCGGATCGGGGATTGACCGCCGTTCCGCCCGTGCCGGCCGGGGCGGCGGCGGCCGTGACGGAGCCGGACTCTGCGGGCCGGTGAATTCCTCCTTCGCGAGGGTCCAGCGGTGCGCAAAACGCTGATGGCTACACTCCTCCTTGCCGGCGGCGTGGCGGTCGCCCTGCGCGCCCCCGCGCCGGTACCGCGCGCGGACTTCACCTACATCAACCGCGGCAGCTTCAACACCCTCGACCCGGGCCAGATGAACTATCATCAGGACATCATGGTGGCCATGGCCCTGTGGGAGGGCCTGACCTCGCCGGTTCCCGGGACCCTGGAGGCCGGGCCGGGCACCGCCGCGCCCCCGTTCGAGGTCGATGCCGACCGCCGCCGGTACGTCTTCAGCCTGCGGCCCGACGCACGCTGGTCCAACGGCGACCCGGTGACGGCCGCCGACTTCGTCCGCGGCTGGAGGCGGGCGATCGAGCCGGGGACCGCCGACGTCTACTCCGAGCTGATCGCCGCCCACATCGAGGGTGCCCGGGCCTACGTGAATTGGCGGGGCGAGGCGGTGTCGGTGCTGAGTCTGGTCCGCCAGCTCCAGAAGGGCTCGCCTCTGGACAGGAAGTCCGCAGCGACGGCACTGCGCACGGCGGCCGGGGCGGCGCTGCTGGCCCGACTCGGGTTTGAACCCGTGGAGGGCGGCCCCGATGCTGCCGGGGGCGCGCTTGACCGGCTCCGGAGCGCTCCGGTGGACTGGGAGCGGCTGGGCGATGAGTTGCTCGACGAGCACGCCGCCGAGATGGATCGCCGCTTTGCCCAGGTCGGGGTCCGCGTCCTCGATCCGCGCACGCTGGAGGTCCGACTGGCCCGGCCGGCCGCCTATTTTCTCGACCTCACGTGGTTTCCCATCTATTACCCCGTCCATGAAAGCATCGAACTGCTCCGCGAGCGTTACAAAGGCCGCCTGCTGGCCGATACCGGCATCGTGGCCTACGACCCCCAGTGGACCAAGCCCGATTACCGCCGCCGGGGCTACCCCGGGCTGATCACCAACGGCCCGTACCGCCTGACCGACTGGGTGTTCAAGCAGCGTCTGCGGATGGAGCGAAACCCGCACTACTGGAACGCGGCCGCGGTGCGCTCCGCCACGATCGAATCGATCGACGTGGAGTATCAGAACAGCGCCTGGATGCTGTTCGAGCAGGGCTACGCCGACATGATGTCGGACCTGGCCATGGATTACACGCCGGAACTGGTTCGGGCGGTGCGACGGGGTCTGCGCGACGACGTCCACGCCATTCCGGCGTTCGGAACCTATTACTACGAGCTGAACGCCCGGCCGGTGCTCTGGGACGGCCGGCCGAATCCGGTCGCCGACGCCCGCGTGCGGCGGGCCCTGGCCCTAGCCGTCGATCGCCAGCAGCTGGTCGACCACATCGTCCGCCTCGACAACCCCGTGAGCGCGACGCTGGTGCCGCCGGGCCAGATCCCCGGCTACCGCAGCCCGCCGGGTCTGCGGCGGGATCCCGATCGGGCCCGCAGCCTCCTGGCCGAGGCCGGTTACCCCGGCGGGGCGGGGCTCGCGCCGATCGAGATCCTCTACAACACCGGCTTCCGGCATGAGGACGCCGCCCAGGCGATCAAGCGGATGTGGGAGACCGAGCTGGGCGTGCGGGTCGAGCTGGTGGGCCGCGAGACCAAGGCTTTCGCCGAGGACAAGGCCCGCGGTCGGTTCATCGTCGCCCGCTCGGGCTGGTTCGGCGATTACCTTGATCCCACCACCTTCCTGGACATGCTGTATTCCACCAACGGCCACAACTTCCCGGGTTTAAGGGACGCCCGTTACGACGGCCTGCTGGATGCGGCCGCGGTCGAGCCCGACCCGACCCGCCGCCTGGCGCTGCTGTCGGAGGCGGAAGGGTATCTGCTCGAGGGGCCGGCAGTCATCCTGCCGCTGTATACCTACGTGTCCGTCTATGCCTGGAAGCCGAACGTGCGCGGCCTGACCCCGAACCCGCGGATGACCTTTCCCTTCCAGTATATATATGTGGAGAAGCGATGAGGCATCTGGCGGGCCGTGTGTTCCTGATGATCCCCGTGCTGTGGGCGATCTACACGGTCACGTTCCTGATGGTCGTGGCCGTGCCGGGCAACCCCTTCCAGCAGGCCGACCGGCAGATGCCCGAGGCCGTGCAGCGGGCCTTGGAAGCCCGCTATGACATGGACGACAACTGGGCGTACTACTGGCAATACCTCTGGGGCGTGCTCCACCTGGATTTCGGCCCCAGCTTCCAGTACCGCGACTGGACCTGCACGCAGATCATCGCCGACGCCCTGCCGGTCTCGGTGCTCCTGGGCGTCAGCGCCGTGGCCCTGGCGGTGGCGGTGGGCGTGCCGGTGGGGGTGGTCAGCGCGGTCCGGCGCAACGGCCTGTTCGACATCGCGGGGCTGACCTTGGCCCTGATCGGCGTGTCGCTGCCGACGTTCGTGACCGGCACGGCCCTGTTGCTGCTGTTCGCGGTCGGGCTGGGATGGGCTCCGGTGGCCGGGTGGGGGACGCTGGCCCACCTGCCGCTTCCGGCCGTGACGCTGGCGCTGCCTTTTGCGGCCTACATCGCCCGGCTGACCCGGCTGGGCATGCTGGATGTGCTGGCCGGCGACTACATCCGCACCGCCCGGGCCAAGGGCCTGTCGCCGGCACGGGTGATCTGGCGGCACGCGCTGAAGAACGCCTTCCTGCCGGTGCTGAGCTTCCTGGGGCCGGCACTGGCCCAGGCGATGACCGGCTCGTTCGTCGTCGAGAAGCTCTTCAACGTGCCCGGCCTGGGGCAGCACTTCGTCAACAGCGTGCTGAACCTCGACCGCGGGCTGATCATGGGGACGGTGCTGGTGTATTCGACGCTGCTGGTGGTCATGAACCTGGCGGTGGATCTGCTGTACACGGCGGTGGACCCGCGGGTGAGGGTTGCCGATGCCTGAAGTCGTCGCCGAACGGTCCGTGCTGCCGCCGGCGTCGCCCTGGCGCCGCAGCCTGTTGCGTTTCCGGCGCAATCGGACGGCCATGGCCGGGCTGGCGTTTCTGGCCGTGCTGTCCGCGCTGATGCTGGCGACGCTGCCCTGGACGCTGGCCGGCTACGACGCCCAGGTGCTCTCGCTGGGGCGGACGCCGCCGTCGTGGTCGCACTGGTGCGGCTGCGACACGCTGGGCCGCGATCTCCTGCAGCGCTGTCTGTTCGGCGGGCTGATCAGCTTCGCGGTCGGGCTGGGCGCCGCCCTGCTCAGCGTGACCGTGGGCGTGCTATACGGCGCCGTCGCGGCGCTGGCCGGCGGGCGCGTGGACAACGCCATGATGCGGTTCGTGGACATCCTCTACGGCCTCCCCTATATTCTGCTCGTGATCCTGATGAAGGTGGCCTTCGAGCGGCCCATGACCGGGCTCATCGGGCACAAGCCGGCCGCCAACGTCGTGATCCTGGTTGCGGCCATCGGGTCGGTCAGCTGGCTGACGATGGCCCGGGTGATCCGCGGACAGGTGCTGTCGCTGCGGGAGATGCCCTTCGTGGAGGCCGCCCGGGCCGCCGGCGCGGGACCGCTCGGTATTCTGGGGCGCCACCTGCTGCCGAACCTGGTCGGCCCGATCGTGGTCTACGCCACTCTGGCGGTGCCGCAGGCCATCCTTCAGGAGTCGTTCCTCAGCTTCCTGGGCATCGGCGTGGCCCGGCCGGTGCCGACCTGGGGCGTGCTGGCCGCCGAGGGCGTGGCGGCGATCAACACGGTGGTCAGTTTCTGGTGGATGCTGCTGTTTCCGTGCCTGTTCCTGGGGACCGCGCTGCTGGCGCTGAATTTCGTCGGCGACGGCCTGCGCGACGCCTTCGACCCGAAGTCGTCCTGACCCCGCAGGACCCTGCCGCGGAGACGAGGAACCGATGAGCGAGTGGAAGCCGCGCGACACCGTCATGGTCGTGTTCATGATCCTGGTCGTCGGGATCATGCTGCTCCAGATGGTGCAGAACGACCGGCTCTATGACCGGGTGAGCCAGGCCATCCGGCTGCTGGAGGCGTCAGGGGGGCGCGGCCCCGCCACCGGCCCCTCCGCCGACCCCGTCCGATGGCGGGTGCCGCAGGCCGAGCCCGGCGGGTCGGTGATCATCCACGAATCCGCCCGTCCGACCAACCTGAACATCATCACCTGCAAGGATCACGCCGGCGCGGTCATTCTGAGCGACTCCGGCCTGGTTTACGAGAGCCTGCTGGAGCGGGATCCCCAGACCCTGGAGTTCAAGGGGCTTCTGGCCGAAAGCTGGTCGGTGGCCGAAGACCGCCTCTCGGTCACCTTCCGGATCCGTCCCGAGGCCCGCTACTCCGATGGCGTGCCCGTCACCGCTGGAGATTTCGTCTTCACCTACCGGGCGACGATGATTCCGACGATGGACTGCCAGCGGATCCAGACCTACCTCCTGGACTGCGACGGCGTCGATGCCCTGGACAACCACACCGTGCGTTTCCGCTGGAAGAAGAAATATTTCAAGATCCTCGAGGTCGCCGGCTCGCTTCCGGCCGTGCCGCGGCACGTGCTGGACCCCGACAACCTCATCGACACCGACCCGGCGAAGCTGGCCGAGCGGATCAACGCGTGGGATCCGCCGCTGAAGAGTCCGCCGCCGATCGCCAGCGGGCCGTATCTTCTGGAAAAATGGGACAAGCCCGGCAATCGCGTCATTCTGAGCCGTAATGAGCGCTACTGGGGGCCCATGCCGCCCCTGCAGCAGATCATCTTCCGGATCATCACCAACGACACCACCGCGCTGCAGGCCCTCAAGGCGGGCGAACTGGACTACATGACCCTGACATCCGAACAGTGGACGAACCTGACGGTCGACCCTGCCTTCCTCGAGCGTTTCAACAAATTCAAGTACCTCAGGGCCGACGGCGGATACAGCTTCATCGGCTGGAACAACCGCCGCCCGCCCTTCGACGACCGGCGGGTGCGCCAGGCGATGAGCCATTGCGTACCCCGCGAACAGATCGTCCAGAAGCTGCTGTACAACCTCCGCGAGCTGGCCAACGGTCCGTTCTCGCCGCTGGGCCGGCAGGCCAACCCCGACATCGGCCAGTGGCCGTTCGACCCCGAACGGGCCCGGGCCCTCCTGGCCGAGGCCGGCTTCCGCGACACCGACGGCGACGGAATCCTGGACCGCGACGGCCGGCCCTTCGAGTTCGAGATGAGCATTCCGGCCGGCGTGCAGATCTACACCCAGATCATGTCGCTGTTCCAGGACCAGCTTTCCCGGATCGGCGTCCGCATGCGCATCGAGCCCTATGAATGGTCCGTCTACGTCGACAAGCTCGACAACCGGGCGTTCGACGCCTGCTCGCTGGCGTGGATCGGGGCCGTCGAGGAGGATCCCTACCAGATCTGGCACTCCTCCAGCTACGAAAACAAGGGCTCCAATCACATCGGTTACAGCAACCCGGAGGTGGACCGCCTCATCGTCGAGGCCCGCGAGGAGTTCGACGAGGAACGTCGCAACGCCATCTATCATCGTATCCACGCGATCCTCTTCGAGGATCAGCCCTACACCTTCATGCTCACCGGCCCGCGTCTGGAGGCGGTCAGCAAGCGGATTCAGAATGCCGAACCCGGCAAGCTGGGCATGGATTTCCGGAACTGGTGGGTGCCCGTCGCCCTGCGTCGACCCGGCGGCTGAAAGATGCGCGTCTACCTGATTCGCCGACTGCTGCTCGTGGTGCCGACCCTGCTGGGGATCACGCTGATCACGTTCGTCATCATCCGGCTGGCCCCCGGCGAACCCGCGACCCTCGGCGGAAGCGCCGCCGGCGGAGAGGCGGGCCGGCAGGCCACCGCGGCCTCGGCCGAGCTGCTGCGGGCCAAGAAGGAGCTGCTCGGGCTGGACAAGCCGCTGCCGGTGCAGTTCCTGGTGTGGCTGCGGCGGGTGGCGATGCTCGATTTCGGGCACTCCTGGTCGAACAACCAGCCCGTCATCACGGTCATCCTGGATCACATCAGCCCGACGCTGCAGCTGAACATCCTGGCGGTGGTCGTCATCTACGCGATCAGCATTCCCCTGGGCGTCGGCCAGGCCGTGCGGCGGGGCCGCTTCTTCGACCGCTCGACGACCCTGGTCACCTTTCTTCTCTATGCCGCGCCGGTCTACTGGGTCGGACCGCTGCTGCTGATCTACTTCTGCAACCCCGAGCACTTCGCCTGGTTCCCGGCCGGCGAACTCAACCGGCCGTTCCCCGAGAACATGGCCTTCTTCCCCTGGCTGTACGACCGGCTGGTCCACCTGGTCCTGCCGGTGGCCTGCCAGAGCTACGCCGGGCTGGCCTACCTCTCCAAGCAGACCCGCGCCGGGCTGCTGGAGAACCTCCAGGCCGATTACGTCCGGACGGCCCGGGCCAAGGGGGTCAGCAACTACCGGGCCATCGTCCACCACGCCCTGAGGAACAGCCTGATCCCGATCGTGACCATCATGGCCATGATCCTCCCCGGGCTGATCGGCGGCAGCATCATCATCGAGACGATCTTCTCCATCCAGGGCATGGGCTACCTCAGCTTCAACGCCATCCTGCAGCGCGACTACCCGGTCATCATGGCGACGACCACCCTCGCGGCGGTGCTCACGCTCGTCGGACTGCTGCTGCAGGACATCCTCTATGCCTGGCTGGATCCGAGGGTAAGCTATGCGTGAGGCGGCCGGGCCGGCATCGCTGCCGACGAATCGCACGCTCGCCGAGGGACTGGCGGGTGAGCCGCTGACCTATGCGGCCATCGTGCGGCGCCAGTTCATGCGCAACCGCGCCGCCGTGGTCGGTCTGGCCATCGTCATGCTGCTGTTCGCCGTGGCCGTCTTCGTGCCGTTTCTGGCCAACGGCTATCCCTACCGGATCCGGATCGAGGGACAGATGCACTATCCGCTGTTCCGCAACCTCACGCCGCAGGACCTGATCATCCTGGCAGCGGCCGGATGCCTGGTCGCCTGGGCGGTCGTGCGCCGCCTGTTGCCGGCGCGGCTGCGGCGATGGAGCCTGCCGGTGTGCCTGGTCGCGTTTGCGGCCGCTTCCGCGGCGATCGTCGCGGTGGTGCGTGACCGCAACGACCGCACGGATTATCGCACCCTGGCGATGCGGCCCGGAGCCGATGCGGTGTTCGCCCCCATCCCCTATTCGCCGCAGGAAACCGACCTGGATCGCAAACGGCAGCCTCCCGGCCGGCTAGCCGGCCACTGGCTGGGCACCGATGATCTGGGGCGAGACGTTTTCAGCCGCCTGCTGTGGTCCACGCGCGTGTCACTGGCCGTGGGCTTCGTGGCCGAGGGGTTCGCCGTGGCGATCGGCGTGATCCTGGGCGCCCTGGCCGGCTACTTCGGCCGACGGACGGATTTCGTGATCATGCGGCTGGTCGAGATCGTGATCTGCTTCCCGCATTTTTTCCTGATCCTGACGGTGCTGGCGGTCTTCGGACGCCACCTGTGGCTGATCATGCTCATGATCGGCCTGCTGGGCTGGACGGAGAACGCCCGGTTCGTCCGGGCGGAATTCCTCCGCCTGCGGACCATGGAGTACGCCATGGCCGCCCGGGCCCTGGGTCTGGGCTGGGCAAGAATCGTCTTCCGCCACCTGCTGCCCAACGGCATCGCGCCGGTCATGGTGAACGCCTCCTTCGGGGTGGCCGCGGCCATCCTCATCGAGGGCGGGCTGAGCTTCCTGGGATTCGGCGTGGCCCCCCCGACGGCCACCTGGGGAACGATGCTCAACGACGGTATGATCAACCCCGTGGCCATGCCCTGGATGATCATCCTGCCGGGGCTGGCGATTTTCACGGCGGTGGCGGCGTACAATCTGGTCGGCGAGGGGCTGCGCGACGCCCTGGACCCCAAGCTGAGATCCGCATGAGCGACCCGACGGATGTCCTGATCGAGGTCCGCGACCTGCGGACGTATTTCTTCACCGACGAGGGCACGGCCCGGGCGGTGGACGGCGTCTCCTGGTCGATGCGGCGCGGGCAGACCCTGGCCCTGGTCGGCGAAAGCGGCTGCGGCAAGAGCGTCACTGCCCTGTCCATCATGCGCCTGGTGCCGGATCCGCCGGGGCGGATCGTCGGCGGGTCGATCCTGTTCGAAGGCCAGGACCTGGCCAGGCTGCCCGAGAAGCGCATGCGGGCCATCCGCGGCAACCGCATCGCCATGATCTTCCAGGAGCCCATGACCTCCCTGAATCCGGTGTACACCATCGGCTGGCAGATCGCCGAGAGCGTGGAGCTGCACCAGCGGGTCGGCGGCCGCGAGGCCTGGGAGCGGGCCGTCGAGATGCTCGCTCGGGTCGGAATCCCCGCTCCGGCCCAGCGGGCCGCGGAGTATCCCCACCAGCTCTCGGGCGGCATGCGTCAGCGGGTCATGATCGCCATGGCCCTGTCCTGCAACCCGGATCTGCTCATCGCCGACGAGCCGACCACCGCCCTGGACGTGACCATTCAGGCCCAGATTCTCGATCTCATGCGGCGACTGCAGGCCGAACGCCGCATGAGCGTGCTGATGATCACGCACGACCTCGGCGTTGTCGCCCAGATCGCCGACGAGGTCGGAGTCATGTATGCCGGCCGCCTCGTCGAGCGCGCCGTGGTGGAGGATCTGTTCGCCTCGCCCCTGCACCCGTACACCCAGGGCCTGTTTCGAAGCATCCCGCGGCTGTCCGAGCGGCGCGAACGCCTGGACGTCATCCCCGGCAATGTGCCCAATCCGCTGCGCTTTCCCGGCGGCTGCCGGTTCCACCCCCGCTGCCCGCTGGCCGCCGGCGAGGAACGCTGCCGCCAGGAGGATCCGCCGCTGCTGGAGATCCGGCCCGGGCACTGGACGGCCTGCTGGAAAGCGGGGCATTGAACGCCTCCGGGCGGTCCGTTCGTAAGGCAGGGCAGTCCGGCCGAGAACATGCAGAACCTTCGCGACATGATCGTGGTGTCCTTCGAAAGCCGCCGGGCCGGCGAGCTGGCCGTCCAGCTCGAACGCGCCGGCGCCATGGTCGTATCCGCGCCCGCCCTGCGCGAAGTCCCGGCGCTGCGCCCGGAGACCGTGGCCGGCCTCGCGGCTGATCTGGCCGCCGGACGCGTGGACATGATCGTGCTGCTGACCGGCTCCGGCGCACAGACGTTGATGGCTGCGCTGGCCGACGCCCTGCCGGGCGGAGACCTGCGGAATGCCCTGGCCCGCACGAAGCTGATCGTTCGCGGCGACAAGCCGCGCGCGGCCCTGGAAGCACTCGGCCTGCCGATCGCCCAGGTGTCCCCCGAACCGCACACCTGCGGCGCACTCCTGACCGAACTGGAGGCACAAGGGTCCCTTGCCGGCCGACGCGTGGTCGTCCAGGACTGCGGAAACAGCGGCCGTCAACTCGCCGAGGCGCTCCGCGACCGCGGCGCCGAACCGGTGCTTGTACGGGTGTACGACTGGGCTCCCCCGGAGGATCGCGGTACTCTGGAATGCGCGGTGCGCACGTTGGCCGCGGGCTCGGCGGACGTGATGGTCTTCACCAGCGCGCCGCAGGTGGGCAATGTGCTGGCCGTCGCCGGCGAACTCGGGCTGGAGGGAGATTTCCGCCGGGCAGCCCGAAGAACACTCATCGCCTCCGTCGGACCGGCCTGCTCGGCGGCTTTGCGCGAGGCGGGGCTGGGGGCCGATCTCGAACCCGACCGCCCCCGCATGGACGATCTGGTGCGGGAGCTGGCACGATGTGCGCCGCAACTGCTGGCGCGAAAACGGGCATCCGACGAGGCAGGCATCGATCCGACGCGGGCCCGGCGCGTGGATCTGGTCTGGCCCGTCGACCGGCAACGGACCGCCGCCGACAGGCTGCACGACAGCGCCTTCATGCGGGCCTGCCGCCGCGAACCCGCCGACTACACCCCGATCTGGCTGATGCGTCAGGCGGGGCGCTATCAGCGGGCCTATCGCGAGATCCGCGAGAAGCTGTCGTTTCTCGAGATGTGCAAACGGCCCGATGTGGCCGCCGAGGTCACCCTGCTGGCCGTCGATCAGCTCGGCGTCGATGCGGCCATCATCTTCGCCGACATTCTGCTGATCCTCGAGCCGATGGGCGTCGGGCTGGCCTTCAACCGCGGGGAAGGCCCGGCGATCGCCCGGCCGGTGCGCGGGCCCGCCGACATCGACCGCCTGATCCGCACCGATCCGGCCGAGAGCCTCGGCTTCGTCATGGAGGCCGTCCGCCTGACCCGCAGAGCGCTGCGCCCGGACATCCCCCTGATCGGCTTCGCCGGCGCGCCGTTCACCGTGGCCAGCTACCTGATCGAGGGCGGGGCCAGCCGCAACTTCATCGAGACCAAATCGTTCATGTACCGTGATCCCGGGGCCTGGGCGGCGCTCATGGACGTCCTGGTCGAGGCTCACGCCCGCTATCTGAACGCCCAGATCGAGGCCGGCGCCCAGGCCGTGCAGCTTTTCGACAGCTGGGTGGGGTGCCTCAACGAGGCCGACTACCGAAAGTTCGTGCTGCCGCACAGCCGGGCGGTCATCGAGGCCGTGCGGCCCGGTGTGCCGGTGCTCCATTTCGGAGCCAACACCGCCGTGCTCCTGGGGGCGATGCGCGAGGCCGGCGGACAAGTGATCGGTGTCGACTGGCGCATCGGCCTGGCCGAGGCCTGGTCGCGCGTGGGGCACGATGTCGCCGTGCAGGGCAACCTCGACCCGGTCGCTCTGTTCGCCACGCCTCTGGAGATCCGCCGCCAGGCCCGCATGATTCTGGAGCAGGCCGCCGGGCGGCCGGGGCATATCTTCAACGTCGGGCACGGAATCCTGCCGGGAACGCCGGTCGAGCACGTCCAGCTGCTCGTCGATTTCGTGCATGAGTACCGCAATGGGTGATCTCATCGTCGGGGAACGGACGTGACGGGCTGTGCCGGCGACCGGCCGAAGAGCGTCATCGTGGTGGGGGCGGGGGTCTCGGGCCTGGCCGCCGCCCACCGGCTGGTGGAACTCGCCTCCTCCGAGGGCAGGCCGCTGGATCTGCTCGTGCTCGAGGCCCGTTCCCGCGTCGGCGGGGCGATCCTGACCCGGCGCCGCGACGGCTTCCTGATTGAAGGCGGCCCGGACTCGTTCATCACCCAGAAACCCTGGGGCCTGGCCCTGTGCCGGCGGCTGGGCCTGGAGAACGAGCTGATCCCCACCAACCCCGACTGCCGCCGCACGTTCGTGGTCCGCGACGGCACGCTGCACCCCGTCCCCGAGGGCTTCCTGCTGCTGGCTCCCACGCGGATCATGCCCATGCTGGCCAGCCGGCTGTTCAGCTGGCCGGGCAAGCTGCGAATGGGTCTGGACCTCGTCCTTCCGCGCCGCGACCACGGCATCGACGGCGACGAGAGCCTGGCTTCCTTCGTCCGCCGCCGCCTGGGACGGGAGGCCCTGGAACGCATCGCTCAGCCGCTGGTGGGGGGGATCTACACCGCCGACCCCGAAAACCTCAGCCTTCGGGCGACGATGCCGCGATTCCTGGACATGGAGCGCGAGCACCGCAGCCTGATCCTCGCCATGCGCCGCGGCCGGCGGGCCGCCGGCGTCGCGCCCGCCGACAGCGGCGCCCGCTACAGCATGTTCGTCGCGCTGCGAGGCGGCATGGACGTCCTCACCGGGGCGTTGCTGGCCCGTCTGCCGGCCGGGGCCGTCGAGACGGACACGCCCGTGCGCCGGGTCCAGCACAATCAGGGGGGCTGGTCCGTGAAACTGGCCGACGGCTCCGTCCGCCAGGCCGAGGCGGTGATCCTGACCTGCCAGGCCCATGAAACCGCGCCCATTCTCGAACCCCTCGACCCTCCACTCGCCTCCGAGCTGGCCACGATCGACTACGCCTCCTCCGCCACCATGACCATGGCCTTGCGCCGCCAACAGGTGCAACATCCGCTGGACGGCTTCGGCTTCGTGATTCCGGCCGTCGAGCGCCGGACGCTGATCGCGGCCACCTTCAGCAGCGTCAAGTTCCCCGGCCGCGCGCCGGAGGGGTGGCTGCTGATCCGGGCCTTTCTGGGCGGGGCGACTCACCCGCATATCTACGAACTGTCCGACCAGGACATGCAACATGGCGTCCTGGCCGATCTGCGCGATCTGATCGGCCTGCGCGGCGATCCGGAATTCGTCGAGCTGCACCGCTGGCCGCGGTCCATGCCGCAGTACCCCGTGGGGCACCTTCACCGAGTCGCGGCCATTCAGGCCATGGCGGGTCGCTGGCCCGGCCTGGCCCTGGCGGGGAACGCCTTCGGCGGTGTCGGCGTCCCGGACTGCGTACACTCCGGCGAGCTGGCCGCCGAAGCCGTCTGGGGGCTCCGACGGCCGGACTCCTGAGACCGCAAGACACGCCCCGGCTGGTTTCCCGTCGGCCGCCGCGGCCGAGGCCGCAGACGCCGTTCCCGCAACCGGCGGATGCTGCACGCGTCGCGGCGTGGAAAGGGCGATGCGCGGGGATATAATGTCCCGGAGGGACGTGATGGGGGGCCAGATGCGCGGCCGCGAGGCCCTGCCGCTGCCGCAGGATCGATCCGGTGCCTTACCGCAGCATGAGTCTGGAAGAGTTCGCCAGGCACGTCGGCATGGACGTGCGCGACGTCAGGCGCCTCGCGGACCGTGGCAGGCTGCCCGGCGACAAGATCGGCGGCCAGTGGCGCTTCAATCGCGCCAAGGTGACCGAGTGGCTTCAGCAGGAGATGCACCTGCTGGACCACGACCGCCTCGTGGCCATCGAACGCAGCATGGGCCCCGAGGGAACGCCCGGCGAGCCGGAAATGATCGTCACCGGCCTCATGGGTCTATCGGGCATCGATGTCGGCCTGCGGGCCAACAGCCGGACTTCGGTGCTCAGGGAGCTCGTCCGGCTGGCGGAGCGGACCGGCCTGCTTTACGACGCCGAGGGACTGCTGGAGGCGCTGGTGCAGCGGGAATCCATGTGCTCCACCGCGCTGCCCAACGGCCTGGCCATCCCGCACCCGCGACAGCCCATGCCCTACGTCTCGGCCGAACCGCTGATCTGCGTCGCCCGCCTCCCGCACGGCATCGCCTTCGATTCGCCCTACCGGGACCTGACCCGCCTGTTCTTCCTGATCTGCTGCCATGACGACCGCCACCACCTGCGAACCCTCGCCCGGCTGGTGCGGATCCTCGACACCGACACCATCGCCTGCCTGATGGAGGTGGAGACCGCTGCGGAACTCCTGCAGGTGATGATCGACAAGGAGACCGCCATCACGTCCTCCGGCCGCTGAGTCGTGCGGACTCCCTCCGTCCGGCGTACCCTCGTCGGCAGGTCGATCGCCGTCGGCCGCATGCCCCGGCTCGGCCTGCACGACCTCCGCCGCGGTGCGCGGTCAGATGCAGTTTCCCGACGGGGGCGGACGGTCATGGAACCGGTCATCCGCTCGCTTCCGCTGAACAGCAGGGCGGGAAAGCCAACCCGCGCGGCTTTCCGGAAAGCTGTCGAACTCCGGCACATACGGCTTGATGTCCAGCAGCGGCGAATGATCAAGAATGTCGAGGTCGGCCACCCGCAGCCGCCGGCCCTCCACGGCCAGCAGCCGCACGCAGGACAGCCCTATGGGGTTGGGCCTGGCCGGGGCCCGGGTGGCGAACAACCCCCGCTCGAGGTTGTCGCGATACGGAATCACCCTCATGGAGGGCGCGGACGCGAGATGACACCAGTACAGCACCCAGATCCGCTCGAAGCCTGCCAGGTCGGCCAGCCCCTCGGCATACGGCTCGAAAACCTCGACGGTGCCGACCAGCCCCTCGGCATACACCGGCTGAATCGGTGCCCCGGCCGGCTCGATCAGCGGGCTGCGGATCGTTCCGATCACCCGCAATTCGCAGGTCATGTGTTTCCTCCGCGAGGCCTCGCCGCCGGGCGATCGTCGCGAAGTGTCGCTCGCCGGCCGGCACGATCCCGCCTCTTTCTGAAGGCCGCACTCGAACTCCAGACGCACGCCCGCGCCGCACAGGATGCCCCGGCCGGTAAGCTCCCGATCCGGGCGGACCATGGCGGGAAACCCCGTGCAGTGCGCCAGGCCCACCAGGTCGCGCCGGTGGACGGCGTTCGCGGCCACGACCGTGATGGTCGTCGATCCTGCAGCCATGGCGTGCGGGCTCCGGTGGCTCAGTAGTCGATGGTCAGGATGCGTCCCCGGGTGAACGTGAAGAACGCCTCCTTGTTCGCGACCTGGATGCCCGGCATCAGATCCTCGGGCGTCTTGCCCAGGGCCTTGAGGCAGCCCGGGCACGCGTAGATCGGCACCGACCGCTCCAGCAGCGCGCGAATCTGGGCGTGCGAGGACTCGAAGCCCGCGAATCCGATGTCCGGGGCGTCCTTCAGCACCGTGAGGATGCCCTTCAGGTCGCAATAGACCAGCACGTCGCGGTCGGCGGCCATCAGGTTGGCCATCTTCAGGGCCATGGCGACGGCGTGGGGATCATCCGGTCCCCTGGTCAGATGAATGAACACGCCGTCGCGGGCGGAACCCGCGGCCGGGCGGGCATCGGTGCTGCGGCAGCCGCCGGCCGTCACGATCCAGGCCGACAAGAACAGCAGACAAAGAGCCTGAACGCGGATTCTCATGATATCCCGCTCTTTTCCACAGGTCGGTCACGCGTCGACGCCGGGACGTGCCGAACCGTCGGCTTGCTCTGCGTCTGCAGTTCGGGACGATGCACGAAAAGCCCCAGCGCCGAGGCCATCACCCGACCATCCTGCAGGAGTTCGGCCCGGAGCTGATATGCCGGAGGCGACGCGCGGACCAGACGGGCCCGCACGCTGACGTCCGCGTCGACATCGAAAGGTCGGCGGAACTTGATCTCCATCCGGGCGGTGACCGCCGTGCAGCCCGCCTGGAAAAGGCAATGGGTCATCGCCGCGTCCAGCAGCAGCGAGACCACGCCTCCGTGCATCATCCGCGGATAGCCCTGCAGATGTACGCCGGCGCGGAGCCTCGCCTCCGTCCAGCCGTCCGCTCCGCGGGAGAACACGATGTTCATCCCGCGGTGGTTGCACGGGCCGCATACCAGGCAGCCCTCGTGGCTGGGGTGGCTGACCGTCGCGATCGCAGGACCGGATCGATCAATGGTCACGGACGTTGGCACCCGACTCCAGCCTGCCGGCCGGATACGCGCCGACCGGTCCCTCAGGCATTCCATTCCCGGGCCTCAGCATAACCCCGATCCCATCCTGCGCAAACAGGTCGAGGGCCCGCAGGCCCATGTCTCCGGCGATTCCTACGGGTCGGCCCGGATCAGGCATTCGTGACGGTCCTCGGAGGGCGGCCTGGCGGCATGCGAGGCCTGGCGGCCCGCCGTTCCGGACCCGCGGCTCGTGGGCGCGCTGCGGGGTCTATCGGACGTCGCACCGCAACCGTCGCCCGACATGTTGATTGCCGCAACGGTGGCTTGCCGGCCCGCGGTTATATCGTAGGCTAACCTCGCAATCGCAGCAGTTCATGGGTGAACTTCGCCGAGGGAGGCAGAAGCGGCATGGCAACGGCGGTACAGGATTATCAGGCCCAGTCACTGGTTGCCTATTTCGAGGAGCCCGAGCACGGCGTGCCGGACGGATGCACCGGCTGGTACCACAGCTACGGCCGGTTCGCGCTGGACCATCCGTCCAAGGTTTTCGACTGCACCGATGCCGAGGGGCTCTCGCCGGTGCGGCAGGACGTCGCCGGCCCCTTCGCCTCCCACGCCGAGGCAGTGGACGACCTGGAACGCTGGCTGACCGAATAGCCGCCGGAGCGGGCGGTTCCGGGACGGTTTGATCGACGTTCCGCCGGCAGGGAGGGGATCCGGCGGGACGTCCTTCTTGTTGCGCCACCGCTGCGACCGCCGGGCATGCCGGTATCGGGCGACCGGTGCTGGTCAGCACCCGGCGTCCGGGATGCCCGCACATCGGTCATAACGCCGTAGCGACCGACGTCCCTTTCGGCCGCCGAAGTCGGTGCGCCCCGCCTGGCATGACCGCGCCCGGAATGCGCCATGAACCGCTTCGCAGCCCGGGACCGGCGACTTCGGGGCCTGGTGCAGGCTCCTGCCGCCTGCCCGGTCATGCCGCAATGCGGGCGAGATCCACCAGGTCGCCGTTTACCGGGCCGAGGCCGAAACCGTGGCGGGAACCTGGCGATTCAGGTAAGACGATGGTGCGGACCACGGCGCGTCGATCGTTCCCTTGAGCCAGTAGGTCAGCAGGCCGGAAAGCTCATAGACGATGGAAGGCAGTTTCATCACCCGCCATCGCCACCGCTTGCCCTCCTCGATGCCGTCCTCCAGCGGCGGCGGTCCCCCGTAGAACGTCATGTGGCGGTAGCCGGCCTTGCGGAAGCAGGCCTCGGCACGGCGACTGTGGGCGTGATCGGTGACGATGAGGAACTTCGTCCGCTCGCGGTCCATGCCCGGCAGGCGGGCGATCGACTCGGGGTGATCGGCGGTCACGTAAGAGCGGTTGTCGACCAGGATCCGGCCGCGGGGTACGCCGGCCAGCAGCAGCGTCTCGCGCATCGCTTCGGCGGCGATCGGCCGATTGCTGACCACCACCAGGGGGGCCCATCCCTGTCGATACAGCCACGCGGCGCGGATCTCTCTTGCGGCATTGCCCCCCAGGCAGACGATCACGTCGGCCTTCTGCGGCGGGCCGGTGACCGACAGCCACAAGAGCACTTTTTCCGTCACCGGCGTCACCGCCAGCAGGATCTGAAGCAGCATCCCCAGCGCCAGGAGGTTGCGCAGCGATCTGAACAGGAGGCCGGGAAGCCTTCGCCACTGACTCCTGAGCGGTAGGGGCGGCGCACCGGGCGGTGGGTCCGGGACGGCATCCGGCTGCGGCGTTGATTCACGCATTCCTGAACCCTGCGGCTCCAGCGCCCGCGATCCCGCACGGGCCGGGCTCCGCGCGGCCTGGGCCTTCGGACGGCGGCCGGACCTTGCCCGCCCGCGACGCGGGGCTATCATGGACGCCCGACGCGGGATCGGCAAGTGCCGCCGCGACCGGCGCGTGCCGGGCGGCATGACTCTCGCCGTCCGGCTCGGCAGGCAGCGACGCGAGTGGCCGGCAATTCCATCGCCCGACGACCGCAGGACGCACGCTCCCTGGCGTTCGGTTACGCGGTGGTCCTCGTCGCCGGGGCAGTGCTCTACCTGGTCACCGCCGCCCGCGGGGCCCAGTGGCAGGATTCCGGCGAGTTCATCCTTCGGGTGCTCGATCGGGACATGATCGGACGCCTCGGACTGGCCCTGAGCCATCCGATCCATCACGGACTGGGTCGCCTGGCCGTGACCGTCGTGCCGATCGAGCCGGCCTTCGCGGTGACCATGGTCAGTGCGTTGGCGGCCGCGCTGACGCTGGCCAACCTCTACGGCTGCGTCCTGACCCTGACGTCCCGACCCGCCGCCGCCGCGCTGGCCGCCGCGTCGCTGGGGCTGGCCAACACCTTCTGGCACATGGCCGCCGTCGCGGAAGTCTACACCGTGAACACCGCCCTGATGGCGGCCGAGTGCTGGTGCGTCGCGGCCTGCCTGAAAGGCCGGCGCCGATGGCTCCTGGCGGCCTGGCTGCTCAACGGTCTGGGCACGGCCAATCACCTCCAGGCGATGCTCACCCTGCCGGCCCTGGCGTGGATCACGCTGCGGGGCCTTTGCGCCGGTCGATGGATGCCCCGCGTCCTGCCGGCGGCAGCCGCCCTTTGGACGGTGGGCGCCTCACCCTATCTCTGGCTCGTGGTTTCCCGGGGGCTGGCGTCGGGTGAATGGGGGGGCACCCTCCGCGAGTCACTGTTCGGCATCCGTTACTCGCAGAACGTCCTGAACACGGCCGTGCCGCTGCGTCTGCTGGCCACGAGCGCCGCCTTCATCGCCTTCAACTTCCCCAACCTGCTGCTGCCCCTGGCGGTTCGCGGCCTGTTTGCGGGTGCGACCTCGTCTGACGGACGGTCGGTCCGCATCTTCCTCCTGGCGGCCCTGTGCGTCCATGCGGCCTTCGCTCTCCGGTACAACGTGGTCGATCAGCACACGTTTTTTCTGCCGATGTATCTGTATCTGTGCATTTTCGCGGGGATCGGCCTTTCGGCGATGTTGGACCTCCTGCCTCAGAGGCGTGGCCGTCTGCTTCTGACGGCCGCCTGGGCGATGCTGGCGGTGACCCCGCTGTGCTATGCCGTCGGCACTGAGATCGCGCGGAGGCTTGACCTGCTCGGTAGCCGGGCTCGCCACAAGCCCTACCGGGATGACTACGCCTACCTGCTGCTTCCCTGGGCGGCATTCGAGCGCTCCGCCGACCGCCTGAGCCGCCATGCGGCCGAGTTGGCTGCCCCCGGCGGGCTGATCGTCGTCGAGGACTCCATGGCCATGCCGGCGGTGCGCTACCGGCTGCGGGTGGGGGAGTATCCGGGCATCGAGGCGGTTTACGCGCCGAGGGACGGCTGGGAAGGCTCGCCGCAATCCCGCCTGCTTCGCGACGGCACGGGCCACCTGCGGTCGGTGGTGCTGGTCCCTCTGAACGCGGATCGCCCGCGGACGCCGTGTCCGGCCGGAATGTGGCGCCGCGTCGGCGATTTATATGTCCTGGAGGCCTCGCCGCCCGAAGCCTCCCGGGCAGCCCCGGATTCCCCTGGGGACGGTGGGGCCTGAGACGCGCGTCTCCATTACGGCCGGCTTCTTCGACCGGGCAATCTCGCGGGTACGAATGCGGCGCGTGGGAAGCGGGCGGCTCGCGGCGGTCAGAGCTGCTGAACCGTGCCGCCGGTGGTGCTGAACTCCAGCAGGATGGTACTGCCGCAGCTGAACTCGCCGGGTCGGAAGGTGAAGGCCTCGTTGCCGAGGTAGCTGCGCACCCCCGCAAAGCCGCCGTCGGCGTTGAGCCACCGCTCCTGCGTGATGGCGAACGACTGGGGGCAGTGCTCCAGAAGGTAGTCGCACACCTTTGTGGCGGTGGTGCACACCGGAAGCGTGATCAGAGCCCCGTCCACCTGAAGGTCCACCTGGACGTTGTAGCCCGTGGCGTTGTTGATCCGCAGCAGCAGGGTGGAGGTCTTGTACGCGGTCAGGAGAGCCCCCAGCGGGCCGGAGGTCGAGGTGCTGCTCACGGTGCCGGTGCAGCCCGCCAGAAAACCCGACGATATCAGCCCGACCACCACCTCGAGCCGCCGGCCGCGAATGAGGATCCTGCCCACGGTTCCTGACCACCTTTCGCTGGCTTCTCGCCGGACCCCACGAGGCCGACCGGCCCCCCGGCGGGGCCTGCAACCGGTACCTCGTCCGGCTCCGTGGGTACTCTACCCGCACCACGTGCCCCAGGCAATCGCCGTCGACCCGCAACCTGCCGTCGGAGCCTTGTTTCACGGGGGCAAGTGCATTCATGGACCGTGCGGAGGGCCCCGTTCGGTCACGAAGAGCCCCGTTCTGTCGGGGCCGCAGGACTCGACGCAAGAAAGCCCCTGATCGGGGACGCGACGGAGTGCGTCCTTCGCGGAGGGCCCCTTTGTCGGGACCATGGACCACCGTGCCCGGGCGGTCACGACCAGCCTGCAGACCGCCGTGGATGGCCCGCTTGACCGCAAGGGCCTCCGGCGGCATAATACAGGGCTCGAACGCACCACAGGCTAACGGAGTCCTAACCGTGTACGCGATCTTTCAGGACGGCGGGCGGCAGTACAAGGTCAACGAAGGCGACCGGATCTACGTGGATCTCCGGGATCTGGCCGAGGGCCAGGAGACCATCGAATTCCCCGAGGTCCTGGCCATGGGCGAGGGCGAGAACGCCCGTATCGGCCGGCCCACCGTCCCCGGGGCCAAGGTCATCGGCCAGATCGTGCGGCAGGTGAAGGGCCAAAAGATCGACGTCGTCAAGTACAAGCGTCGCAAGAACGAGCGCCGCCACATCGGCCACCGCCAGAAGCACCTCGAGGTGACGATCAGCAAGATCGTGGGATGATCGCTTCGCGCCGCTCATCTCCCGGATGGCCGGCCGCTCCGGCTTTTCCGCAAGGGCGGAGAAGGACCTGCAGCCTCCGCCTGTGATGAGCGCGAAGATCTAGCCTGTTCCCTCGGGAAACAGCATGGCCTCGGCGAAGACGTCCTGGAAGCGGAGGTCGCTGCCCAGGGGCACGTGACGCACCCGGGCCCGCAGCCCGGTGTAATCCTCATCGGCATCGTCGAACAGGGCCAGCTTGGCCCCCAGCAGGGCGGTATTGCCCACCGGCCGGACCAGCTCCTGCGGGCACTCCAGCAGTCCGATGCGCCGCGCGCTGGATCGGCTGACATAGTTGCCGAACGCCCCGGCCAGGTGGACGGCCGCAAGGTCCTGCGCGCCGATGCCCGATCGCTCCAGCAGGATCCGCAGCCCCGCCGCCACCGCGCCCTTGGCCAACTGCAGCTCGCGGATGTCGGCCTGGGTCAGGGCGACGCCGTCGGTCAGGGGCAGTCCCGCCCGGCGATCGGCCAGCCGCCCGCTGGGCTGGATCAGGCCGAGATCCAGCCCGCAGGCCGCCGCGTCCACCAGCCCGCTGCCGCAGATTCCACGAGCCGGCCCCCCCCCCAGCACGTGGCACTCGAAAGACCCGTCCTGCAGGCGGACCTGCGAGATCGCGCCGGTGGCGGCCCGCATGCCCCGCGAAATCCTCGCCCCCTCGAACGCCGGTCCGGCCGCGGTCGAGGCACACACCATTCCGCCGGCGTTGCCCACCACGATCTCGCCGTTGGTGCCCAGATCGATCAGCGCCGCCGGCGACGGGCTCTCGTGCAGGCCGGTGGCCAGCAGGCCGGCGAGAATGTCGCTGCCTACGAAGCTGCCCAGACAGGGCAGGAAAACGACCTCCAGATCGGCCGCGCCTCCCCACCCCAGATCACTGCCCTTGAATCGTCCCGGGCCGATGTGCTCCGACTCGAACGGGTAATGTGAGAGCGGCTCGACGTCCAGCCCGCAGAACAGGTGGTGCATCACCGTGTTGCCGACGATCCGCACGCGCACGGGAACGCCCGGGTCGTTCCGTGCCCCGGCCAGCAGCTCTCCGATCATGCCCCCCAGCGCCCGGCGGATCAGCCCGGTCAGTCGCTCCCGGCCTTCGCCGGCGACCGCGAACTGAACCCGGCTCATGATGTCCCCGCCGTGCCGGGCCTGGGGATTGAGCCCCGTGCGCACCCCCAGCACCGTCCCGGTCTGAAGGTCCACCAGCTGGGCGACCAGCGTCGTCGTGCCCAGGTCCACCGCGACACCCAGGCCCCGCCCCGGCTCGAAGGACACGGCGGCGTGATCGACCAGGATCGCCTCCTCCCACTGCGAGATCTCCAGCCGCAGGTCCGCTTCCGCGCGGCATCGGCAGGCCAGCCGCCATCCGGCCCGCACCGCCTCCTCGCCCAGGGCCCGACGGTGCTCGTCGGTGGCCGGCAGCGCCCCGTCCAGCACCTTGACACGGCAGCCCAGACAGTGCCCCTCGCCGCCGCAGGGGAACTCGACGCCGTGCTCGAACAGCACGTCCTGCAGCGGCGTCCCCCGCTCGACCTGGAACGCCGTGTTCAGCGGCACGAGCTCGATACGCACCGGATCGTTCATGAGCTTGTCGGCTCCGCGCGGAGGATCGCCCCGTCATGGGCCGCTTTCACCTGCCATCCCGGCGGCACCACCAGGAAGTCCGCCTCGTCCCATCGGCCGGCCAGCATCCGCCGGATCAGCCCCATGTCGCCGCTCAGGGCCTCATAGGCCCAGCCGCGTTCGGCCGCCAGGGCCCGGCTTTCCCGCTCGAAGCGGTCGTCCGGCTCGATGCCCATGCGGATGTACGCCAGACGCCCGTAGTTTCGCAGCGCATCGCAGAGCGTCTCGCGCAGGTACGCGGCGTTATCCTCGCCGTAGCGGGCCACAAGCTCCTCGTAGCTCAGGTCCATGCCCGTGCGGTGCTGGATCGACAGCTGGGTCAGCTCGCCGGCGTCGCGGCCGCGCTCCAGCCAGCCGGAGGTCATGAAAAATGTCCCGGGATGGCTGTCGAAGTACTCCAGGTAACGTTCACGGCTGCCGAAGAACAGCGTGATGCAGTCGTGGGCCCGAGGCACCACCACCGGGTGACTGCGGGAGAAAAGTCCCACGATTCCGTTGTTGCACAGACCGTACCCCAGCAGAATCGCGTCGCACTCGGCACCCTCGCAGCGGTCCACGGCCTCCTGAAGACGGGCACGCATCCCCTCGGCGCCGATGTCGTGCAGGCCCTTGGGCAGGAACTCGACGTCCACCCGATGCGGCGACCGGACCACCGCGTCGCACATCTCGCGGGCGAAGATCTCGCAGCTGATCAGCTTGAAACGCATCGACCCTCCGCCGGTCGGCTCCGTCAACACCCCTTCCGGAAGCCTCCCGCGGCCATTATATGGCGCCTGCCGGCGCACGCCCGCCTCCCGCCCGCCGGCTGGCGAGCCCGTCAGGCCAGCGCCGCTCGCAGCCGGGCGAGCGTCTCCCTGGCGTCGCCGGTCAGCATGACGGTCTGCGGCTGGCGATAAAGAGGGTTCTCGACTCCCGAGTAGCCCGGCCGGGTGTCGAGGTTGCAGACCACCACCGCCCGGGCCTCGTGGGCCCGCAGGATGGGCATCCCCGAAATCGGCGTTCCCTCCCTCTGAATGGCCGCCGGATTGACCACGTCACAGGCCCCGACGACCAGAACCGCGTCCGTTTCGGCAAAGAGCGGATTCACGTCGTTCATCTCGCGGATCATGCCGTAATCGACCTCGGCCTCGGCCAGCAGCACGTGCATGTGACCCGGCATCCGTCCGGCCACCGGGTGAATGGCGAAAACCACCGACCGTCCGGCCCCGGCAAGCTGCTCGGCCAGCTGCACCGTCTCCTCCTGGGCACCCGCCAGTGCCATGCCGTAGCCCGGCACGATGATCACCGAACGGGCCTGACGCAGGATTCCGACTGCCCTCTCGTAGGGGTCGGCGACCTCGGCCGGCAGGGCAGTCCCCGGAGCTGCCGCTTCCGCCTGTACCGGCACGGTTTCCGATGGACGAGAAGGAGTCGCTGATTCGGGAGCCTCGGATGGACCGGCCGGCGTCAGCCCCGACCCGGCCAGCACGCCGGTCAGTCTGCGGTTCATCGCCCGGCACATGATCTGCGTGAGAATCGTCCCCGAAACCCCGACCATCGCCCCGCAGGCCACCAGCAGCCAGCTGCCGATGGCCAGCCCGCAGAAGGCCGCCGCCAGGCCCGTGCCGGCATTGAGAAACGAGATCAGCACCGGCATGTCGGCCCCGCCGACCCTCATCGCCAGCGCCACCCCCAGCCCGCCGGCCGCCAGGACGACTCCGGCCGCCAGGGTCCGCAGGCTCGTCGGATCGCCCGCCGCCATCGCGCCGCCTGAAAGGAGCAGCGCCGCGGTCGCGAGCCCCGCGAGGATCAGATTGTGCCGCGGCAGGTACACCGGCCGCTGGCTCAGCATGTTGGCCAGCCGGCCCCCGGCCAGCAGGCTGCCGGTGAGCGTGACCGCCCCGGTGACCATGCCCAGCAACGCCGCCCCGCGGACGCCCGGACCGCTGGCCCCGACGGCACAGCGGGTCAGTTCCACGGAGGCCACCAGGAACGAGGCCATGCCGCCCATGCCGTTCTGCAGGGCCACCATCGCGGGAATGCGAATCATCGTGACCCGCAGCGCCAGAACCCATCCCGCGGCCGCGCCCAGCCCGGCGGTCACGAGAATCAGCCCCGCAGGCGAAAGACTCTGCCGCGCCAGGATCAAGCCCACGCCGCACAGCAGGGCCATGGCCGCCAGCAGGTTGCCCAGCCGCGCCGGCCTGGGACCGCGAAACAGCACGATGCCCAGCAGCAGCACCCCGACGATGGCCAGCTCGATCAGCCTGTGCGGCATTCGGAATGCTCCTCCCCGGCCCGCTCGGACGGCTTGCGGAAGAAACTCAGCATGCGGTGGGTGATCGCAAAGCCCCCGACGACGTTGAACGCCGCCGCCGCCAGGGCGATGCCGCCGGCGACCTGCTCCAGCCGGTCCGTGCGGACGGCGAACAGCAGCAGCGCCCCCAGCACCACGACCCCGGAAACCGCGTTGGTCATCGACATCAGCGGCGTGTGCAGCATCGGCGGAATCCGCCGGATCACGGCAAACCCAAGCCCGGCGGAAGCCGCCAGCACCGCGGCGGTCAGCAGGAAGTCGGCCATCGCAGCAAGCCCCTCCGAAGCGACCGTCAGGCCGCCGGGCCCATGGCCTTCAACGCGCCGGGGTGCACGATCCGGCCGCCGATCGTGACCAGCGTGTGCCGGACGATCTCGTCCTCCAGGTTCATCCGCCCCGGTCCGTTCGGGAAGAGGTTCTCCACGAAATGGAGCATGTTGTGGGCGTACAGCCAGGTGGCGTCCACGGCCATCGAGCCGGGGATGTTGGCCGTCCCGCAGAGGTACACGTCGTGCACCATGGTTTCGCGTCCCGAGACGGTCAGTTCGCAGTTGCCGCCCTGGTCGATCGACACATCCACCACCACCGACCCGGCCCGCATGCTCATCACCATCTCCCGGGTGATCAGCACCGGGGCCAGCTCGCCCGGCACCAGGGCGCTGAGGATCACGATGTCGGACTGCGGGACCAGCGAACGCAGCAGTTCCCGCTCTTTCTCAAGCCATTCCGGGGGAAGGGCCCTGGCGTAACCGCCTTCGCCGTGGGCCAGCTCCTCGGGCACCTCGAAGCCGACGACCTGCACGCCCTTCAGGCTGCCGGCCTCGCCCCGGGCCTCGCCGCGGATGTCCACGACCTTCACCACCGCCCCCAGCCGCCGGGCGGTCGCGATGGCCTGCAGGCCGACCACCCCGGCTCCGACGACCAGCACCTGCGCCGGCTGGATCGTGCCGATGGCCGTGCCGATCATCGGCATGAACCGCGGAAAGTGGTTCGCGGCGATGAGGATCGACCGGTAGCCGGTGATCGTGCTCATCGAGGTCAGCGCGTCCATCGTCTGGGCCCGCGAGATCCGCGGAACGCCGTCCATGGTCAACGACGTCACGCCGCGGTCGCGCAACGTGCGGACCATCCCGTGATTCGTCGGCGCCGCGGGGTGCAGAAAGGTGATCAGCACCGCCTCTCGCCGCAGCATCTCCGCCTCGTGCAGCCCCAGCTCCCGGTTGAAGTACGGCTGCTTGACCTTCAGCACCACCTCGGCGCGGTCGTACAGCGACCTGGCGTCCGGCACGATCTCGGCCCCGGCCTCCCGGTATTCGGCGTCCGAGCGGAAAACGCCTGCGCCCGCCCCCCGCTCGACCAGAACCGCAAATCCCATCTGGACATACCGCGCGACGGTCTCGGGCAGGGCCGCCACGCGCCGTTCCTCTTCCAGAATCTCCCGGGGGATGCCGATGACCATATCTCGCACCTCTGCGCGTCGGGAAAAACATCCAGGCGCCGGCCACATCATCGACCAGCCTGCCGCCGCCGGTCAAGCAGCGGGCCTGACTCGCTGAAACCAACCCAACCGCGACGTCGAACCTCCACCGCCTGCGGGGGACGGGTTGCGGCCTGCTGGTAGCCGGCCGGACGCAGGCCCGTTGACGGACCTTGCGCAAGACCGCCGGCCAGGGGCGCGAAACACCCGCCGGGCTAGCGATCCGGGGTGTGCCGGCCGTGCCGGGCCGGGCCGGGAAGCTTCTTCTCCTTCTGCTTGACGGTGATATGATCGGGGTATTACATTGTAATATACGACCGTTCCCGGACGGCAGGCGGCCGGCGAACGACTGCGGAGTGGAAAGTCATGCCCGGCCTGTGGCCATGGTTCCGGACGACCCTGAACGCCCGTAGGCTGCGGGCCGGATTCCCGACCCCTCTCCTTCCGGTCGGCGCTCGCAGGATGCCGCTCGCGATAGCCCTGGCTTTGTTGGTCACCCTCGCCTGCGGTCGGCTGGTCCATGCCCGGGCATGGATGATCAGTACGGCATTGGGGAGCGTCCTGGCCGCGGGGTACGCGTGGCCGCGGCTGAGTCTGGCAGGGACAAGTGCCACGCTGCGCTTCTCGAGATCCCGGATCCGCGAAGGCCATCCCGTGACGATCGAGCTGACCCTGCGCAACCGCCTCCCCTGGGGAGCCTGGGGCCTGGTTCTGCACCCGGAAGGCACACCCGCCGAACAGGCATGGGCGGTGGTGCGATATCTGCCCGGCTGGTGCACCCGCCGATTTCAGCTCGAGTTCACGCCCCGCCTGCGCGGCGTGTATCCGGACGCCGGGCTGGTGCTGTCGACCGGCTTTCCCTTCGGATTCGGCTCGGGGTCGGTCAGGGTTCAGGTTCCGCAACGTCTCATCGTCTGGCCTCGAACCTGGCCGGTAGGGCCGTTGCCGGCCGCAGCGCCCGGCCGCGACGACGAGGAGGCCTGTTTATTGACCAGACCCGGCTGCCGCGGAGACATCTTTGCCCTCCGGCCCTACCGGCGCGGAGACCCCCTGCGATCGATCCACTGGATCCAGACCGCCAGACATGATCGACTGATCGTCTGCGAGCGGCAGGCGCCGGCGCATACCGCGGTGACGATCGTTCTGGACACCGCCCCGGCGCACCACAGCGGCAGCGGATGCCAGTCCACCCTCGAGCGGGCGATCCGCGCGGCAGCCAGCCTCTGCCAGGCCTGGATCGAAGAAGGCGGGCGGGTGGGCCTGATCGCGGGAGAACGCTCCATCGCGCCGGGCACCGGACCGAGCCACGGACGTCTGCTGCTGGATACATTGGCCCGCCTTCCGGCAGCGGGCCTCTCCTGCCGGCCGGATCACCCCGGCGGGATCGCTTTTCTGGTGACCACGGATCGCGGGGCCGCCGCGGCGCGGGTACCCCTCCGCCGCGACCGGGTCGTCCGCGTGATCGCGCTTCGCTCGGACCCGTCCGGAGGGGATCGGGGGGATGAAGACGACATGGCGTGCGTGCGGAGGGCTCTGAAGTGAGGTTCGAGCGTGCCCTCCACGCGGTGATGGTGGTCCTGGGGCTTCTGGGCGCCGAGGTGGTGCTCAGCGGGCCCGGATCGTCCGGCTGGACCGTGTCGCTCAGGACCTGCGTCGGGGTCGCCGTCGCCCTCGGCGTCCGCAGGATGCTGGGCCGGCGCCTCGTCGGCGCCAGAGGCCTGCCTTCCCTGGCGATGTGTTTCCTGGCCGGGCTGCCGATGGCGGCGAGTCTTTTCGCGATGACGACCGGTGGAGAGCCCCGCCCGCTGGAGATGCTCGTCATCGAGTCGCTTCGCAACCTCGCCCTCGGTCTCCTGGCGCTGCCGGGCGGGGCGGATGCCGACCGAGCGGCGGTTCTCGTCAGCCTGGTGGAGGTGTCGGCCCTGATCGTGCTGGAGGCCGATGATGACGGCCCCAGGCTTCTCGGGGTGGCCTATGCGATCGCCGGAAGCATGTGGCTGATGCTTGGCCACTGGCGCAGCCTCGGGTCGCTCACCACGGTTCGGGCCGGACGGCGGCCGCCATGGACGGCCATGGCATGCCTGGCCGCTCTGCTCGGTTGCGCGGCCGCGATGGGGGCATCCGGCACGCGCCGCAGCCCCCGTCTCATCGGCGAGTGGCTTCCCGCCTCCGGCGGGTCGTCCGGAGGGAACAGGCATGCCCGGTCGGGGGTGGGCCAGGGCCTGGACTCGGCCGGAGACGGCGAGCGCGCCGACAGCAGCGGTTTCGACGACGGAGAGACCTTTCGGGAGTCAGACCTCCCCTCGCTGTACGACGTGATGACCGAAGTCTACGGAACGCCCCGTCCGCCCGATCAGGTGGAGCGGGCCATCGCTCTGCTTCCCGACAGGATCCGTTTCCGTCAGGGGCTTCTGAAGTCCTGGAACCACAAGGCTGGTCGCCGGTTTTCGCTGCTGCGGGAGACGCCGCCGGAGTCGCGCCCGTCCGCGACGGTCGAGGCCGACGCGCTGCTGCACGTGAAGGGCCCGACGCCGCTGCACCTGCGGACCGCGGTTTTCGATCGTTTTGACGGCGTCGAGTGGTACGAGGTTCCGCCTCCGACGATGCCCGGAGGCGTCGATCGGCTCGGGGACGACCGTTGGATGGGCGTCGCCGGCGGTCCGGACCCCGAAATCGTGGCCCGAACAGTGAATCACGAGATCAGGATCGGCCTGTTCCGCTCCGCGCGCATGCCTGTTCCGCTGCATCTCGAACGTTTTCGCGTCGGCCTGGTGGACGATCCGCGGTTTTTCCGGCGGGGGCCCGACGGCCTGCTGTGCATGATCCGGCAGGTGCCCGTCGCGACGGTCGTTGAAACCTGTTCGCCGGTCATCCGGCCGGAGGCGCTCGGCACGGCGGGTTTCGCGTACTCGGCCACCCCCGGGGGCGAGTCCGTCGGACCGATCCACGTGCCTCCCGAGGCCGCGGAGCTGGCCGGAGCGTGGACAGCCGGTCTGCCGCGCGGATGGCGGCAGATCCAGGCTGTGGTCAACGGTCTTCGCGGCCGCTGCACGCTGGATCCGACGGCCTCGACCGGCGATGCCACGCGGGATCCGACGGCGGCCTTCCTCTGCGATCTGCGATGCGGCCCGGCGTATCACTTCGCTTCCGCGACGGCGGTCATGCTGCATGCCCTGGGCTATCGTGTCAGGCTGATCGGCGGCTTCTACGCGGCGCCGGATCGTTTCGACCGCCGCTCCGGACATACGCCCGTGCAGCGACGGGACCTGCACTTCTGGGTCGAGGTCCGCATGGTCGACGGATGCTGGCTGACGCTCGATCCGACGCCCGGGCACCATGTGCTGATTCCCGACGTGCCCGTTCCGCAACGGGCCCTGACCGCCCTGGGGACGTTCTGTCGGGAAGCTGTCCGGTCGCCGGGCGGCCTTCTGCTCGTCACCGGCACGGCACTGGCGGGAGCGGTGCTGCGCCGGCGCCTGCTCGATGCCCTGTACACGCTGGAGTGGCAGCTGGCGTCGCGCCGCACACCGCTGCTCCTGCCTCTCTATACCCTCGCGCTGCTGGATCGACGCTGCCGGCTCGCCGGCCGGCCCCGTCCGCGGGCGACCACGCCCGCCCGGTGGTACGGAACCCTGACCGCCCCGACGGCGGCTGACGGCGAGGCCGTCCGACGCGCCGTGGAGGGAGCCGCCCGGACAGCCTTCGCGCCTCCACAGTCTCTCGGGCACCTGCAGACCGACGAGGTTCTGCGGGCCTGCCGTCAGGCGGTTCGATCTCTGACGACCGGCCATCTGAGACGCGTTTTCCCCACAAGGAGCGGATGTCGATGAGTCTTTCCGCGATCGTGAATACCCGGGCGCCTGCAAGGGCGTTTCAGGAAGCCGTC
>CALLOB010000010.1 GCA_938005315.1 uncultured Phycisphaerae bacterium | reverse complement strand
CCGACGGAGCGGGGCCCTCCGAACGCCCCCGGAGGGACGCGCTCCGTCGCGTCCGCGATGGCGGGCCCGATGGCCGTCGTTTTTGCACGGCCCCGACGGAGCGGGGCCCTCCATGCGGGTCTGCGGCCCGGGCGAAAGGATGCTTCCAGGCGGCCTGCCTGGTGTGACAACGGCCGCCTGCACGGCTATGCTGACCGCCCCGGCCCGGGGCGGGACCGTCTCGCGTCGAGGCGGTCTGCCGCAGATCGGGCCTTTCCGGGGCACGGCCCGACCGAGGACGACTCCATGCAAACGACATTGGCCCTCCTGGCCGCGAGGCTCTGCCTGCTCGCTCTGATTCCGGCCGCGCCGGCCACCGGACCCTCGGCCATCTCCGATCGCGAAGGCCTGCCGATCATCACCTGGCAGGACGCCGAGCGGTTCATGGACCGCCAGGTGATCGTCCAGGGCACCATCGCCTCGACGCGCACCGTCGGCAGCGTCTGCTTCCTGAACTTCGACGACTCGCCCCGGCACCTTTTCGCGGCCGTGATCCGGCGGGACGATCTGCCGCGATTCCCGACGCACCCGGAGAAGGCCTACGCCGGCCGGCATGTCCGTATCCTCGGCCGGATCAGCGAGTTCCGCGGCAAGCTGCAGATCCTGGTCCACGGCCCCGACCAGATCGAGGTGCTCGACACCCTGCCGGAGATTCCGGCGGCGCCCGCCTCCGCGCCGGCCGTGCGCCCGACCGGCCGCCTGCGCGTGGCCACGTTCAACATCATGAACCTCTTCGACGGCCACGACGACCCTTATCGGGACGATGAAGGCACGCCCCCCAAGCCCCGCGACCAGATCGAGCGCGTCGCGGCCGTGATCCGCGAGATCGACGCCGACGTGCTGGCCCTGCAGGAGGTGGAAAACCGCGACTACCTCGAGCGCTTCGTGCGGGCTATGCTGCCGGACCTGGGCTACGAGCACGTGGTGCTGTTCGAGGGCAACGACATGCGGGGCATCGACGTGGCCCTGCTGTCGCGCGTCCCCGTCGGTCCGGTCACCAGCCACCGCCACATGGCCCTGCGCGACGAGGACGGCCGGCCGGTGCGTTTCCATCGCGACCTGCTGCAGGTCGTGCTCGCCCCGCCGGAAGGGCCGCAAGTCGCCGTCTTCGTCGTCCACCTCAAGTCCAAGGGCACCGGGCCCTCGTCGGACGCCATCCGCCTGGCCGAGGCTCGCGCGATCCGGCAGGTGCTCGACGGGCTGCTGGCTCGCGACCCGCAGGCCTGCTTCGTGCTCTGCGGCGACATGAACGACACCTGGGACTCCCCGGCGCTGAAGACCCTGCGAGGCGAGGGCCCCGGAGCCCTGCGCTGCTTCTTCGAGGAGGTTCCCGAAGACCGGCGGATCACATTCACCGAGGAGCCCTACCGCTCGATGATCGACTTCATCCTCTGCTCGCCGGCCATGGCCGGGCGGCACGTGCCCGGCTCGTACCGCATCCCGCAGCTTTCGCTGGCCACCGCCGGTTCGGACCACAACCCGGTGATCACCGAGTTCCACCTGGACTGAACGCCCGGAGACGCCCGTGCAGGACGCCCGCAGCGACATGATCGGCACGCCGACCGGCCGCACGGCGGCGCGGATGCTCTTCGCCGCGTGCGTCGCGATTTTCGCGGTCTTCTTCGCCTGGCCGGTGCTGCTGACCGTGACCGAGGGCTTCAGCGAGCCGGTCGCCGGCGCCCGACGTGCCTGGACGCTCCGCTACGTGGCTGACGTGTTCACCGATCCGGTGCTGCGCCGCTGTTTGATGCACAGCCTGGGCCTGGCCCTGACCGTGACGGGCCTATCGGTCCTGGTGGCCGTGCCGCTGGCGATCCTGGCCACCCGCTACGAGTTCCCGTGCAGGCGCCTGCTCGTGCCGCTGCTGCTGGTGCCGCTGGTGCTCCCGCCGTTCGTGGGGGCGATCGGCATGCGGCACCTGCTGGGGCGCTTCGGGGCCCTCAACAGCCTGCTGGGCGCGCTGGGGATCATCGACCCGGATCACCCGCTGGATTTTCTGGGCGGGGCGCGGTTCTGGGGGGTGGTGCTGGTCCAGACCCTGTATCTCTACCCGATCGTGTACCTCAACGTCAGCGCCGCGCTGGCCAATCTCGACCCGACCATGGAACAGGCCGCCGAGAACCTCGGGGCCGGGCTGGGCCTGCGTCTGCGGCGGATCATCCTGCCGCTGATCCTGCCGGGGATGTTCGCCGGCTGCACCATCGTGTTCATCTGGTCGTTCACCGAGCTGGGCACGCCGCTGATGTTCGACTACTACAGCGTCGCCCCGGTGCAGGTGTTCTGGGGCATCCAGGAGATGTCCACCAACCCCCGCCCCTACGCGCTGGTGGCGGTGATGCTGTCGGTGTCGGCCGGGCTGTACCTCGCGGCCACGCTGGCCTTCGGCGGGCGCGGCTACGCCATGACCACGCGGGCGATGACCGGCGAGGCCGCGCGCCGGCTCGGCCCGGCCGCCGGGACGCTGGCGGCGGCCTTCGTCGCGGGCGTCATCGCCGCGGCGGTGCTCCCCCATGTCGGCGTGCTGCTGACCAGCCTGGCGGCACCGGGAAGCTGGTACCGCAGCGTGCTGCCGGCACAGTGGACCTTCGAGCATTACACCGGCGCGCTGCGCCATCCCCTGGCCGCCGGCTCGATCCGCAACAGCCTCTTCTATGCCGGCCTGGCCACGCTGCTGGACATCGCCCTGGGGTTCACCATGGCCTACCTCAGCGTCCGCGTGCGCATCGGCGGCCGCCGGCTGCTGGACGCGCTGGCCATGATGCCGCTGGCGGTGCCCGGACTGGTGCTGGCTTTCGGCTATGTGGCCATGACCTTGCGCTGGCCCTTCCCGCAGCTTGCGGCCTGGTGCCGGAGCCACGGCTGGGACAACGCCGCCTCGCTCATGCAGGTCACCGGCGAGGCTCCCAACCCGGCGATGTTCCTGATCATCGCCTATGCCATGCGGCGGCTGCCCTACGTCGTGCGTTCCGCCGCCGCGGGGCTGTCGCAGGTATCCGCGGAACTCGAAGAGGCCGCGGCCAACCTGGGAGCCTCGCGGCTGTATACCATCCGGCGCGTGATCGTGCCGCTGGTGATCCCCAATCTCATCGCCGGCGGACTGCTGGCCTTCAGCTTCGCCATGCTGGAAGTGAGCGACTCGCTGATCCTCGCTCAGACCGAGGAATACTACCCCATGACCAAGGCCATCTACGCCCTGTTCGCACGGCTGGGCGACGGGCCCTACATCGCCAGCGCCATGGGCGCCTGGGGCATGGTCCTGCTGGCCGTCACGCTCATCGGGGCGTCGATGATGCTCGGCAAACGCCTCGGCGCGATTTTCCGGATGTGATCGCGCCGCCTGTCGAGGCCTCGCCCGTCGCGGACGTCATCGACGGCCTCGCGCCGCCCATGGCCGCGATCCGGCGGTAACGGTCGAGGAAAAAGCCCGTCCAGGCCAGGCGGTCGTCGGTCCTGGCCCGGGGATTCTCCTTCCAGCGTCGCGGGGCCTGCTGAAGCTCCTGCGGCGTGAAAGGCAGCTCGTCGAACAGCCGCAGCATCTCGCCGACCGTCCGCGGGTTGCGGGCCGTGCAGATCGCCCGCCACGCGCGGGCCAGGTCCTCGTGCACGTCGATGGCCATCGCGTGCAGCACCACCGGCAGCACGTCGAAGTAGCTCGGCGTGCCCGCCGGCATCGGCCTGGCCACCTCGTAGGGGTTCTCGCGGTCCACCATGCGGTCCAGGTGCCGGGTGTAGAGGTCCGGCCGGATCGGCGATCGCCGGAGCTCGAAGCGTCGCGGGCCCTGCGGATCGCCGATCGGAAGATTCCACAGCAACTGGGCCTCCTCGGTCAGCAGGAAACGCACGAAGCGCTCGGCCGTCCGGCGATTCGGAGCTCCGCGCAGCACGGCCACCGGGTCGGCGTTGACCACCGTCTGGCCGACCGGGGCCACGTAGGCCAGCCGGTCGCCGCCGACCACCTGGGCCTGAAACCGCCCGTAAAAATCGATGGACATCCCCGCGGCGGTCTCGCCGATGGAGGCGTCCACCGGAACCTGGCTGGACGACCAGGCGAAGTAGCGGGCGTTGGCGCAGATCCGCCGCAGCGTGGACCAGCCCTCGTCCCAGCCCAGCCGCCCCATGATCGCGTCGTAGGTCACCAGCACCGAACCGGAGTGCGCCGGGTCGGTCAGCCCGATCCACCTGAAGTAGCGCGGCTCGGCCAGGTCCTTCCAGACCGCCGGCTCGGGCAGCCCCAGAGCTGCGGTGACCTGGCGGTTGTAGACAATGCCGAAGCTGGTCAGCACCACGCCCCACCAGTGCCCCTCGGGGTCGTAGAGCGGCTGGCCGGCCAGCGCGGGCTCGGGGTAGACCGCGCGGCGGATCTCCTCCTCGATCTCAATGGGCCGGGTGATCGAAACCTGCCGGGGCCGGCCGTCGGGGCCCGTGACGGTCACGCCTTTCTTGAGCTTCTTGTCGAACAGGTAGTCGCCGCCGCCGAAGACGACGTCGTACCCGGCCCCCTCCTCTTCCCGCCCGGCCGCGGCCAGCGCCTGGTACTGGCTGGTCAGGAGCCGCAACACGTCGCTGGAGCCGCCGATCACCCGCCAGTCGATGCGGACCGCCTGCCCGAAGCAGCGGCGGTGCCACTCCGCGAACGCCCGGCCGATCTCGTGGCGAATACCCTCGTTGTGCGGGGTGATGATCACCAGCGGCAGGGCCGCGTCCTCCGTCGAGGCGCGCTCCCGCGGCGCCAGAACCACCGGCAGTCCGATCACCGCCACCAGGCCCAGCAGCGGCAACAAGCGGATGACTTGTGAATGCATGGGCCGCAGGGCTCCCGTCGCGCCGGCGCGCGTCCCCGGGCGACCGCCGTCCGCCGGACAGATGCCTCGCCCCGGTGCGCACAAACCGCGGCCCGCGCCGACGGCTGCAGGCCCCCCGCAGCGCCCGCCGGCCTCGGGCGGGCGGATTATATGGCCCGGCCCGCCGGGGTGCTATGCAGACCCTGAGAGGATCGCTACACTGTCCGGGCCATGGTCCCGATCACGCTCCGGCAGGTCACCAAGCGGTACGGCTCCCACGTCGTCGTCGATCACGTCGATCTGGCGGTCGAGGCCGGGGAGCTTTTCTTCCTCCTGGGGCCCTCGGGGTGCGGCAAGACAACCCTGCTGCGAATGATTGCCGGACTGGCCGAACCCTCCGGCGGAACCATTCTGCTGGGCGACCGCGATGTCACCGCCCTGCCGACCGGCCGGCGCAACACGGCCATGGTGTTCCAGAACTACGCCCTCTGGCCGCACATGACCGTGGCCGAGAACGTGGCCTTCGGCCTGGATGTCCGCCGGCTGGGGGCCGCCGAGAAGAAACGGCGCGTGGCGGCGGCCCTGGCCGCGGTGCGGATGGAGGGCTTCGAGGGCCGCAAGCCCGCCCAGCTCTCCGGCGGACAGCAACAGCGGGTGGCCGTGGCCCGGGCACTCGCCGTGGAACCGGCCGTGCTGCTGCTGGACGAGCCGCTCAGCAACCTCGACGCCAAGCTGCGGCTCGAGCTGCGCGGCGAGATCCGCCGAATCTGCACCGAATCGCGGCTGACGGCCGTGTACGTCACCCACGACCAGGAAGAGGCTCTGTCCATGGCCGACCGCATGGCCGTGATCGACCGGGGACGCATCTGCCAGGTGGGATCTCCCAAGGACCTCTACGCCCGACCGGCTTCACGCTTCGTGGCCGACTTCCTCGGTCAGACCAACTTCCTGCCCGCGCGGACACTCGGCCTTGAAGACGGACGGCTGGTTCTGGATACCCCCGTCGGGCGGTTGTGCTCCACAACCTACCCCGCGGGTATCGCGGCCGACAGCGAAGTGACCTGCTCGATCCGATTGGAAGCCGTCCGGCTGCTGGACGCCACCTCCCGGGCGGATAACCGTCTTGAGGGACGGGTCACTGAGACGGTCTACCGAGGGTTCATGGCCCAACACACTGTGGCGGTCGGGGATACCCTGACCCTGCGACTCAACGAATTCAAGCCGCGACTGAACGCCGCGGCCAACGGCCCGGTGAAACTCGGCTTCGATGCCGAGGACGTCGTGGTCCTTCCGGACTGACCTTCGACCGGCTCGGAAGGCATCTCCAGACACGGATTTCACAGGTCTGGAACATAAAAACCAACAGGTTCAAAGCTTTCTAACTTGTACGAACGGCTGCCTAACGGCTAGAATTATCGCGAAGCGTTGTCACGCGGCAAGTTCGCCTCCGGCAAACAGCCGGAATATGAAGATTTGGTAAAGACGAAGGGCGGCTATTGCGGCGCACGGGCGGAACGCTAAAACAAGATGGCTCGTGAACCCAAGACGCGGTCGGGGCGAGCCATCCGGGCGGGTTTTTCCAGCGGCGCGCGCTCCGGGCCAGGCGAACGGCCGGCTTGGATTCAACGGCCCGAAAGTCCGAAGCCTGGCGGTCACAAGGAAACCTTGCGGCGGGAGCGCATAAATATGTCGACCGCACCCAGGAGGCGCGGAACGGCCTGAACGAGCCGGCGGTTGGTCCAGCGGCATGATCGGCAGCATCCTGTATCGCGACGGCCAGTTGCGCCCGGCGGTGGCTTACAGCGTCATCGGCGTTGTGGTCCTCGTGGCGGCTTACATGGTCTATGCCGCCTGGGCCGGAAGCGGCGCGTCCAGGCCTGTGGCCATGATGTGCATGACGCCGGACTGCGGCTACCAGCGATCCGAGCGGCTGCAGGTCGGCGAGACCTTCCCGGCAGCATGCCCCAGGTGCGGGAAGAACTCGCTGGTACCGGCCTTCACCTGCCCGGAGTGCGGGACGGTCAACGTCTGGAACGAGGATCGCGGCCTCAAGCCACCGACCAGGTGCACCAAGTGCGGCAGGGAAGTTTATCACGGGAGGTAGCTCATGCGCCGGCGCCGTGCCTTCACGCTGATCGAGGTCCTGGTGGTCGTGGCCATCATTTCGCTGCTGGTCAGCATCCTGCTGCCGTCGCTGGCCAAGGCCCGCGAGCAGGCCCGCCAGGTGGTCTGCGCCGCACGGCTGCAGCAGATCAGCCGCGCCGAATCCGCCTATGAGAACACCAACGGCGGCTGGTTCGTCGGCTCGCCGCTGACCACCGGCTACTTCCTGGCCAAGAACAACGCCTGGAATCCCTCGTTGCCCGGGTTTTATCGCTTCGCCGTCGAGTGGTTCGACTTCGCGACACCGCTGATCAGGGAGATGCGCGGACCGTCGGCCGTCCCCGACCCCAACGGCGACCCCAACTCCGACGCCCGCAAAAAGATGTTCCTCAAGGTGACCGAGGAGCCTTTCCATTGCCCCTCCAACAACGAGGTGACGCCGGCTTGGCCGTCGAGCACCGGTTTCCCGGTGATCCGGGCCCCCAGCTACCTGAGCATGTCCACGATCATGCGCGGCGGCCCGGACATGTACGCCCGGGCCGGCTCGATCTTTCCGAGGGTCGAACCCTACAAGGTGGCCCAGTCGCCGGCCTGGGAACTCAAGCCGCCGGATCCCTACATGCCGCGGGCCGAGCGCGTCGGCCGCCCCTCGATGAAGGTCTTCCTTGCCGACGGGCTGCGCTTCTACGACGGCACCCAGATGGACTACAGCACCTATCCGACCGGCCACAAGGGCATGATGTGCGGCGACCCCCCCTCGGCTTACTCGACGGATCTGACCCAGGCTCGCGAGTACATGCTTGCCCGTCAGTTCTCCTACCGCCACGGCCGGAACAACCGCATCAACGCCGTCTTCTTCGATGGGCACGTCGAGCTTCTGTTCGCCGACGCCAAGAGCGGCCGCGACAAGCCCTACACCGGCACCGCGGTGCATCCGAAGTACTACTATCCGAGCAACACGGTAATCAACGACTCGTCCAAGCTGCACGTGCGGATCGAGAAAGGAACCAAACTCCCGTGACCGCACGCACGGTGACCGGGCGGTCCTGAAGCGGGCCGACAGGGATCAGGGAGCCAGAAGTCGGGAAACAGGCCTCGCGGGCCCGCATGCGGATGATCGGGGCCGGGAGCCGAGGCGCAGGGCGTGCGGGGGAGGAACCCGAATCGCCGTCGGCGACCGCGGGAAACGCCGACGCACGCCCATTGGAGCGGGGAGCAACTCATGAAGTCGCGTCTTGTCCGTACGCTGCTGGCGGGTCTGGCGTGTCTCTGTGCCTTCCTGGCACCGGTCCGCGGCGAATCCGTCCTGGTGCTCGACTGGAACATCCTGACCTACAATAATCCCGGCAGCCCCGAGTATGAGGCCCTGGTGCGGATCGTGCAGGCTCTGAACCCCAAGGTGATCCTCTTCCAGGAGGCCAACAACGCCTCCGGCCGCGCGGCCTTCATGGCCACCTTCAGCACCCAGTACCCCTACTCCTTCCTGGGAGCCCCATACAGCGAGAACCCCCGCAACCAGATCCTCAGCGCCTACCCGATCACCCTCAACGGCCAGATCTTCACCGCCGACCCCTGGGGGGGCAGCTTCGAACGACCCACCATCTGGGCGGATCTGGATGTCCTTCCGGCACGCCCGGGACCGGAGTTGAGGGTCTACTCGGCCCACTACAAGTCCGGCACCGACAGCCGCGACAACACGCTTCGCCTCAACCAGGCCACGGACGACGCCAATCACATCACGGCCTTTCTGACCGCCAACCCCGAAGGCCGTGTCTATTACGCAGGAGATCTCAACTGCGAGGTCGGCAGCGCCCCTATCACCACCCTGCTCCAGGCCCAGACCACCCTCACCCGCCAGGTCATGCTCGATCCCAACAACGGCTCGCCCATGACCCGCTGGCCCAGCGGCAGGACCATCGACCACGCGTTCTACTCGGCCACCCTGGCCGGCAAGCTGCTGAACCCCTTCATCTTCCACACCAACACGTTTCCGCCGGGCACCGTGCCCCCGCCGGCTCTGGCGAACGACTCGCACACCGCCAGCGACCACCTCGCGCTGCTGGTGACCATCGACATCTACAGCCTGCCCGCCGATCTGAACCAGGACGGCGATGTCGATGATCTGGACTACGAGTCATTCGCCTCGTGCATGACCGCCCCCGGCGTCACCGCGACCGGCGGCTGCGTCAAAGCCGATCTGGATTACGATACCGACGTGGACCAGGCCGATTTCGGCCTCCTTCAGAGGTGCTTCAGCGGCCGCAACATCCCGGCCGATCCAGCCTGCGCCCAGTGAACGCCGGCCGGACCAGCCCCAGCCCCGCAACCTCCAGCATCAGCTCTCGATCCACACCCGCGGACCGTCCGGCCCCCGCCGGACCAGCGTGTGCCGCCCGTCGAGCGACCGGTCGCTGTCGGGGAAGTCGGACCGGGCATGCACGCCGCGGGACTCCCGCCGGGCCTCCGCCGAAGCGGTCACGAGCCGCGCCACGGTCAGCATGTTCTGAACCTCCCAGCCGGCCCGGTCGTCGAACAGCTTGTCCATCACGTAGTGGCTCCAGAAGTCGATGATCTCCAGCGTTTCCTGGAGCCGGGGACCCACGCGCTGAATGCCGACGTTGCGCCACATGACGCTCCGCAGCGAGTTCCGGACGTCCGCCAGGTCCAGCATCGTCCTGGATGACGGCGCGATGTCGCTTCGGATGTCCATCGGACCCGGCGATGAACGCTCCCGCTGCGCGCTTTCGGCCGCCAGCCGCCCGGCCACCGCTCCGAACACCAGCCCCTCCAGGAGGGAATTGCTCGCCAGCCGGTTGGCTCCGTGAACGCCGGTGCTGGCCGCCTCGCCGCAGGCCAGAAGACCCGGCATCTCGGTCCGGGCATCCAGATCGACCTGCACGCCGCCGATCATGTAATGCGCCGCCGGCCGCACAGGAATCCGGTCCCGCTCGATATTGATATCGAACTCCTCGCACAGCCGGGTGATCGTCGGGAATCGCTTGCGGAACCGCTCGGCGTTCAGGTGCCGCACGTCAAGATACATGCAGGTCGCGTCCTGCCGGGCCATCTCCGCGAGAATCGCCCGGCTGACCACGTCGCGTGGGGCCAGCTCGGCGTCGGGATGATACTCGGGCATGAACCGCCGGCCCTGGCGGTCCACGAGGTAGGCGCCTTCGCCGCGAACGGCCTCGCTGATCAGCGCCCGCGTCGCCCCGGCCACATACAGCGTCGTCGGATGAAACTGCACCATCTCCATGTCGCGCAAAGTGAGTCCCGCCCGATAGGCCATCGCATGGCCGTCACCCGTGGCCACCTCCGGATTGGTCGACTCGCGATAAAGCTGGCCGCAGCCGCCGGCGGCCAGAATGGTCTGCCGGGCCCAGATCAGCTGATGGCCGAAGTGGCGGTGAAATGTGGTCGCGCCCCGGCACCGGCCCTCGATCTCGATCAGGTCCACGGCGAAGCATTCCTCGAAGATCCGCAGACCCGAAGTGCCGCGGGCCACGCGGATCAGCGTGTCGGCCACCTCGCGCCCGGTCGCGTCGCCCAGAGCATGCACGATCCGGGCGGACGAGTGCCCCGCCTCCAGGCCCATCAGCAGGTCCTGGGCCCGGCGGTCGAAGATGGCCCCCCACCCGACCAGCTCCCGGATGCGGTCCGGACCCTCCCGAACCAGCCTCTCCACCGCCGCCCGATCGCACAGGCCGCACCCGACCCGCAGCGTGTCCTGGATGTGCGACTCGAAAGAGTCTTCAGGTGACATGACCGCCGCGATCCCGCCCTGGGCCATCGCCGTGTTCGAGTCGATGATCCGCCCCTTGGTCACCAGGATCACTGAAGCTCTGCCGGCGGCCTCGATCGCTGCCCGCAACCCGGCCACGCCGCTGCCGATCACCAGAACGTCCGCGAACAGGTTCGGGACCCGGCCGACATCAAATCCCGTCAGATACCTTCGGGTGTCGCATGTCTCTGTCATTTCAGAGGATATGGTAGGACCGGCCTTCTGGAGTTTCAAGCGGCGTCGCTTATGGCCGGGCGCCGGCACGCCGATAACAACGTAGGATCCGCGCGCGGCAAGGCCATGCCCCACGATCGGTTATCGGGCTGCGCGCCGGTCGAGGCTCGACTCCGCGAGTTGGGGACTTTCCGGTGGCGTACCGTCTGTCGTTGTCGGTCCAGAGGCTGAGCCTGTGGGCGGCAGGCGTTGTTGCTCTCGCGCCGACCTGGGCTTCGGCACCGGCCCCCGGCGACCTGTCCGCGACCGTCGATCGGACACCCATCTCCGCCCGGCGCATCGTCGCTCACTTCGATTTCGACGAGCGGGCGCTGGGAAACGACGGATCGGTTCCCCGCGCCTGGCGTCCCTTTCGCACCGACGGTTTCCCGGCCTACCTCCAGGGGCGTTTCGACGAATCCCTGGGACGCTCGGCGGCCCCCAGTTTCCGGCTCGATCTGGACGGCGGCTCAGTCGCCTACCAGTACGAAGGCCGAGACATCGGCGTACGTGCCAACAGCGACTACCTCATCGTGGCCTGGGTTCGCACGCAAGGCTTGGATACGGCCCGGGCGTACATGACCGCCTGTTTCCTGGATCGCAAGGGGCATAAGCTCGCTGGTACCGAGCTGCGCAGCAGTCTGGCCGGCGGGGTTCCGCAGAGCGATTGGCAGGCTCTGGCCATCGGCTTGCATGACCCGCCGGAGAACGCCCGCTACATCGGTATCACGCTGTGGCTGACACAGCAGGCGATCTGGGACAGCCGGCCTTTCCCGCCCCACTTCATTCACCGTGAAGACATCCAGGCCACCGCATGGTTCGACGATGTGACGGTCTTTCGACTTCCAAGGGTTTCCCTCAAGACCTCAAACCCCGGCAATGTGTTCGGCCCGGCCGAGCCGGTCGAGATTCGTGCCGAGGTAGCCGACCCGGATGGGTTGGTACTCGCCGCCGGTCTGCACATCGAGTCGGCCGACGGTCGTTTTCGCGAGAACCGGCCGGTGGAGATCGGGGCTGAGGGGCAAGGCGGCACCCGCGTGGTCTGCGACCGCCTTGCCGTGGGTCTTTACCGCGTCGAGCTCAAGGTGGAGACCGGCGAGGTACCGTTGACCTGGAGGACGCTGCGCCTGGCGAAGCTGCCCGCGCCGTTCAGTCCGCCGGTGGCAATCGGCAAGGGTTTCGGCCTGATTCTGGACGATACCGCGCCGGAGCTGCTCCCGGCCCAGCGCGAGCTGCTGCGGCATCTGCGGACCGAGGCGGTGAAGCTGCCGGTCTGGCGGGCCCAGCAGGCCGCCGTGGCCGGGCTTCCGCCGGACACCGCCCCCCTGGATGCCTACATGGAAGCCATCGTGGACGCCGGAGCCGAACCGGTAGGCGTGCTGGTGGACGATCCGTCCTCGGCGGCCACGGGCCACCTTGCGGCCGTGCAGTCGATGATGGACATCCTGAGCGAGGATCCGCTGGTCTGGAAGCCGATGATCGCGCATCTGTGGGGGCGATATGCGGGCCTGATCCACGTCTGGCAGGTCGGCCGGGACGACGACGAAGCCACCGCGGCGGACTATCGGCTGGGCAACGTGATCGAGCATCTGGCCACGGAGATGGCCGGGATCATGAGTAACGCCCATCTGGCGACGGGCCACTCCCTGCGGCGGCCGGCCGAGCCGCCCGGGGCCGCTGATCACCGTGTGGTCGAAGTGCCCGCCGGCGTACCGCTGACGGATCTGGCAGGCTGCCTGGAGCCGGTCGTCGCATCGGCCCGACCCGGGCATGCCTGGGTAACGGTGCGGGCCCACCGGGCCGACGTCTACCCACGCGAGGTTCGGCTGGCCGAACTGGCCCGGCGGATGGTGGAGGCCCGGTTTCTGGGATCCGGCGTGGTCTTTGCCTCTGCGCCCTGGGAAACCGAGGCGGGCGTTCTGGGGGTGAGCGCGGACCCCACCGAGGACTATCTGGTCGTGCGGACGGTCTCGGACGTGCTGGGCGCAGCCCGGCCGGTATCGCGCATGACGCTGGGCGCCGGAGCCCGGTGTCTGGTGTTCGACCGCAACGGCCGGGCGCTGGCGTTCGTCTGGGACGAGTACGCGCCGCCGCAGGGCCGCGAGCATCTGCTGTACCTGGGCGAGGACGCCGAACAGATCGACCTGTGGGGCAACCGCGTGGAGATGCCGCCGGCCGGCAGGCATCACCGGGTGCGGATCGGGCCGATGCCGACCTTCATCGTGAACACGCCGACCTGGCTGCTGGAGTTCCGGAGGGAGTTCGCGGTCTCGCCGGCGCTGGTCGAGGCGAGTTTCGAGTCGGAAAGCCGCGAGATCCGCTTCCGCAACACCTTCCACGAGCCGATCAGCGGGCTTCTGCGGCTGCTGGGACCGGAGGGCTGGGACGTGCGGCCCTCGAAGTTCAGCTTTGCGCTGCAGCCGGGCGAAGAGTTCCGCCAAACGGTGGCGATCCGGTTTCCGGCCAACGCGGAAGCGGAAGTGCGTTCGCTGGTGGGCGACTTCTCGCTGGACGCGGACCGCCGCTACCAGATCGTCACCCCGGCGTGGTTCGAGCTGGGGCTGGCGGACATCGACCTGGACACCTTCGCCTACCGCCACGGCGACCATGCGGTGATTCGCGTGGCGATGACCAATCGCACGCCCTCGGTGCTGAACTTCGACGCCTACGTCATCGCCCCGGGGCGTCAGCGGAGCGAGCGGCTGTTCGCCTACGTGCAGTCCGGCCAGAGCGTCGGCAAGGAGTTCTTGCTGGAGCGGGCCGGCGAGCTGAGCGGACGCGACATCCGCATCGGCCTGCGCGAGCGGACCGGCACGCGGATGTGGAACCGCGTGCTACGGCTGCCCTGAACCCGTCGGCGTCTTCCGCGGCGCATCGCCGCGCGACTGCCCGATCGTCCTGCCCGATGCCCGCATCGAACCCGTTTGCCCGCGCCCGCCGCCGGTCTACAATGCGGCCATGGCGCGGCAGGGTCGATTCACGGACTGGCTGGTGTACGTTCTGGTACGGCTGGCCGCCATGATCTTCCAGATCTTCCCGATCGACTGGAATCTGGCCACTGCGCGCGTCATGGCCCGCGTCTGGTCCCGGGTGATGCCCCGGCACCGCTGCCGGGCGATCGAGCACCTACGACTGGCCTACGGTTCGCGTCTGACCGACCCCGAGATCGAACGGCTGGCGACGGCCTCCATGGAGCAGCTGACGATGCTGGCCATGGAAACGCTGTTCGTCACCCGTCTGGTCAACGAATGGACCTGGCCCCGGTACGTGCGGCTGCGCCACATCGACCGGGGCTTGAGGGTACTGCTTCGCGGCCGGGGCGCGATTCTGGTGACCGGCCACTACGGCAGCTGGGAGATCTGCGGCTTCATGCTGGCGACGCTGGGCTTTCCGGTGGTCGCGGTGATGCGTCCCCTGGACAATCCCTACCTCAATCGCTATCTGATGGACGTGCGCGCCCGCCGCGGGCTGCGGCTGCTGTACAAGAAGGGCGCCTCGCGCAGCGCCGATGACGTGCTGGCCTCCGGAGGCACGCTGGCCTTTATCGCCGACCAGAACGCCGGCCGCAAGGGGCTCTTCGTGGATTTCTTCGGCGTGCGGGCCTCGACCTACAAGTCGATCGGGCTGCTGGCCATCCGCCACAACGTGCCGGTCGTGGTGGGCTACGCCCGCCGGCTGAGCCCGCGATTCGAGTACGAGGTCGGCGTGCATCGCGTCATCGAGCCGGCGGAATGGGCCGGGCGACCGGATGAACTGCTCTGGCTGACGCAGGAGTACACCCGGGGCATCGAGGAGATGGTCCGCGAGCACCCCGAGCAGTACCTGTGGATCCACCGCCGATGGAAATCCCGCCCGCGCGACGAGCGGCGCGGCCCCACCGTCGAACCGCAACCCGCGGCTGCAGCGGGCGCCGAAGACGATCCGGACGGCGAGCCGGTTGCGGGGACGGAAGGGCCGGCAACGGTTTGACTTCCCTTTGGATCGGTCTTAGGATCCCATGGTCGTCTGCCCGGCGAAGGCCGGGAACCATGCAGGATCACGCGACGGAGGACAACGGCATGGCGGGCAGGAACACCCTCGAGTTCACGCAGGACAACTTCCAGAGCGAAGTGATCGGGTCGTCCCAGCCGGTGCTGGTGGATTTCTGGGCCGAGTGGTGCCCGCCGTGCAAGGCCCTCGGTCCGACCATCGACGAGATCGCCGACGCCTACAGCGGGCGGGTCAAGGTCGGCAAGGTCAACACCGACACCAACCAGTCTCTGGCGGCCGAGTACGGCATCCAAAACATTCCCACGATCATGATCTTCAAGAACGGCGAGATCCGCGAGCGCCTGGTCGGCCTCAAGACCCGCAGGGAACTCGAGGCCGCCTTGGACTCCGCGCTGCGCGCCTGAGACAACGGCCCGGCGGTCGCCCGGGCACCAGGCATGGCCGGACGGACGACGAGAGGTCATGCGGCCGGTGGTTCCCATGCATCCCAGCCTTCCTCTGATCGCGACCTTGGCTGGGCTCGCGATGGTCTGGAATGAGGCCGACGCCGCCTCTCCGGCCGCCCGGCGCATCGACCTGGCCGAGTTCGCGACCGCCGTGCGTTTCGAGGGCGAATCCCCCGCGACGATCACGGCCACTCCCCTGGAACGAGGCGTGGACGGCTGGGAGGTCTATACCCTGCCCGACGGGACCCGTGCGATCGGTCTGGAATGGGACGGCCCCCGCGATCTGGCCGAGGCCAACATCGAGTTCCGCCACGCCATCGCCCATCGCGACCGGATCCGCGTGCAGTACTGGTCCGCAACCGGCGAAGCTGCGGACGCCTGGACGGAAGTCGAGGACGCCTTTCACGGTCGCTGGGTCACTGCCCGGGCCGACTGGTGGGCTGGCGACCGGGACGTGTCGTTCGCCTTTCTCGCCGGCAAGCCGGACGCGCCGGCCACATCGACGGACCAACCCCTGACGATCCGCACCCGGCGATTACGATTCCTGTGCGGCTCCGACGACCTGCCGCCCGTGCGCTACCTGCGGGCTTACGGCCCCGACCAGCCCGTGGAGGCGAGGTTCTCGATACGATTCGGATCCGATACCCACCCGCGGACTTCGCTGGACGCCGCCGCGGTCAACGGCTTTCTGCCGGGACGGGAAACCGCGGCCTTGCTGAAGACAGCCCGCCTCACCGGCTATCCGGCCGAATTGGCCGTGCTTTTCTCCCCCGATGAAAACGGGTTCTCCAGAACGGTGGTGACGCTGCGCGATGGGTCCGATCGCACCGTCGGTTTCTCCTTCCTCCCCGCCGAGGTTCGCCGCCGGGGCACCATCCGTGTGCCGGCACTGGAAGCCGTCGTTTCGATCGACGATCCGAGCACACCGGAACCGGGCAGCCCCGACGCATTCGCTGCGAGCCGGCCGACCGAAAGGGGGGAAGACCTCCGGTATGGCGGCACCGACCACGACGCCACCCCCGAATCCCAGATCAGCGAGGTCATCTCGCCCGCCGCACCGGCCTCCCGGCCGGTCGGGTTTTTCTTCGTGCCCGATGCCGACCTGATGCGTCTTGCCGGAGCCTGGCGCGAGCGCGTCTCCGCCCGGCCGGGCCATGCCCCCGACGCACTGACCGGCTGCTGGACGGCGTGGAGCCTGGACCTGTTCGGCCTTCACGAGGAGGCACGAAGTCTGATTGAAGGCCTGATCGCCGGTAGGCACGAGGCCACTCCGCAGGGCCGTTATGTCGAGGCGGCAGGCTTCCTGCCTCGCAGTGTCGGCTCCGAAGCCGGCGCGACCGCGATGGAGCACGCCATGCTCCTCTGGATCATGGCACAGCATCACGCCTTCACCGCCGACCGCGCCTGGACGGGCCGGCAGGCCGACTCGCTGGTGGCGGCCTGCGACTGGCTGGTGTGGCAGCGGCACGCGCAGGCCGGTCGCCCGCCCGGTGCAGGCGTCGACGACTGGTGCCGGGGCATGCTGCCGCCCGGCGCACTGGTCACCGGCGGAAGCTGGCACGAGTGGGTGGCAGCCGACGCCTGGGCCCTGAGGGCGATGTGCGCCGCCGCCGACGCACTAGCCGACCTCGGGCACCCGCAGACCGGCCGGATCGCCGCCGCGGCCGCGGACTATCGCGCCGACATGCTGACCGCCTGCCGCGAGGCCGTCATCCGCACGCCCGTGGTCTGCATGCCGGACGGATTCTTCGCCCGGGGCATGCCCGCGCGTTATCGGGCGCTGAGGGCCGATGATGCGGCCATGCTGGGCGGATTGGCCGCTGCCGCACAGCTGGCGGACTGCGGAATCGGAACCGACAACCCGGCGGAGTGGTACGCCGCCCAGCTGGGGTCGGGTCCGCGCTTCTTGCCGGCGGCCATGTGGACCGCGCTGGCCCTGGCCGGCACCGGGGAGCACGCCTCGGCATCGAACCTTCTGCAGCATGCGGTCCGTTCGACCACGGAGGGGGGACCAGCCGGTGACGCTCAGGGCACTGAATCGCCCCGGCGGGCCGCGGAGGCAGAGCGCTGGCGGCCGGCCATCGAGGAGGCGGCGCTGTTGATATGGACGCGGCGAGCGCTGCTCGAGGAACGCGGAGCGGCCATCCACATTCTGGAATCCGCCCCGCCGAAGTGGCTGAGGCCCGGCAGCCGTGTGCTGCTGGAATCCGGCGCCACGCGATTCGGAACGATGCGGCTGGAGGTGAACTGCACCGGCAACGGGGCGACGATTCGTTGGAAGAGGACCGCCGCCGGCCCGGCCACCCGGCCTGCGCCGGCCCGTATTCGCGTGCATCTGGAGACTTTCGGACGCCTCGCCGGCCTCGAGATCGACGGACAAGCGTGGTCGCCCGAACGTCCCGTTCCCCGTTTCGTCGATCTGAACCCGACTTCCAGTGAGGGGTTGATCGTCCTGCGGCGCTGAGGCCAACCGCCCAAAGCGACGGGAGCGGCCCACCCCGTCGAGGCGGGTCGCTCCCTCGCATGTTCGACTGCCCGGATCGCAACAGGCGACGAGCCGCTTACCAGTTGTCGTAGGTCCGACTGCCCGACTCGTCCGTCAGGCCGCAGTTGGCGATGATTTTGCCCGTGTTCTTGTTGTAGACCCAGCCGCTCGTTCCGCCGACCTCGGGGCCGGTGGTCACGACGGTCACGTCGTTCTTGCCGGCATTCGGGCCGACGGTCAACGGCGGTATGCGCAGCAGATAGGGTCCGTACACGTATGTCTGGGTCTTGGTATCGGACGTGGCTCCCGAGCGGTCGGTGTATTTGGTGAGCTGATCGACGATTTGATCACCCGGGAAGCTGCCGGCGTGTTCGGCCGCATACATCTCGATCGCGCTGCGCATGATCGCCAGATTCTGCCCGAGGGCGGACTCATCGGCGCCCTTGGCCCCGCGACCCACCCGCGGCAGGGCGATAGCCGAGATGATCGCCAGGATCACGATGACGATGACCAGCTCGACCAGACTGAAACCGGTATGACGTTTGCGGTTCATGCTCTTTTCCTTCTGTCCTTGCGAGCCTTCTGCAGCTCCTGTGTGACTGGCGTCGAATCGCTTTCCACTTTTTCCCGCTCCCCGCCACGAGCGAGGCTTCGTTCCCTACATCGCCCCGTCCCGCGGGGCACTTTAGATCGCTGGAGTGTTCGAGTCGCCGCGATGGGCCGCCGACCGCCGGCCACAAAACGCCGGCGACGTCACAATTCTACGATTCACCGGGCCTGGGAAGCACCAGAATCACACGTTCGCGGTCGCGGACAAACACCGCCCGATAATCCTCGATCCGCTCCAGGCGAAAACCGTCCAGTTCGTCGCCCGGAGCCAGCAGCCGATCATCGACCAGCGCTCGGGCCTGGCCTCCCCGGAGAACGGTGCCCCTGAGACGGTGGGCGGTCCGAAAGGCCTCGGCCCGGGCGACCGGTTCGGCGGCGCCGGCCTGCCCCCCCTCGCCGCCGTCCGAGTCCCGGTCCTCCTGCCGCTCGCAAGCCTGACGAACCGCATCCGTGACGGCGAAGCCGTCGCGGAACCCCGATGGGGGGTCAGCCGGCGGACCGGATTCCAGCGGCTTCTCGAAGATCGCCGCCAGAGGAGGACCCCCATCCCTCGCGGAGGACGGCGGGGGGACCGCTCCCGCGATTACCGCGTCGGCCCGGGCGGAGGCGGGGCCATTCCGCGGATGCAGGCGATCGATCAGCAGACCGGCCACTGCCGCGGCCAGCAGAAGTCCGTAGACCACTTTCTTGCGTGCGCCGAAGCCTTGCGTCATAGGTTCGCTCCCCCGGAAGCGGCCGGCTCATCCGGCCTGAGGAGGTGGAGCTTGAGAGTGCACTCGAACTCGCACGGGTTGCCGGGACGTCCTGCGGGACCCTGAGTCTCGCGGATCGAGAAATGGGTCATGTCCAGCTGGGGCGCGCCGCTTTCGACAAGCGCGAACCAGTTGCGCAGCGCCGGAAAGGGGGCGGTTCCCTGGACGGTGAACGCCCGGGTTTCGTAGCCTTCCGCCTGGTGCACACCGATGGGCTGCCACCGGCCGAGAACCACGCCGCACTCGGAAGCCAGGCGCGCCAGACGGTCTAGGGCCTGATCGCTGAAGTCCGCGCCGTCGGTTGCCAGCCGATGGTCGGCCAGGTACGCCTGGGCAGCCCGGATCCGTTCCATCCTGGCCAGGCAGGTTTTCTGGAGATCGGTCAGCTCCGCGGCCAACTCCCGCTCGGTGCGGCGAGTCGACTCGCGCTGCAGGGCGGTGGTCAGCGGACCGTGGAGACACAGGCCATACGCGGCCAGAACCGCCAGCGGGGCCAGCAGTCCGCCGGCGGCGGTCAGGTCGAGGCGGTCCGGATTGATCAACCTCATCCGCATCTTCTCACCACTGCGTCCGGATCGTGAAGCTCACGGCCTGTCCGGACAGAAAGGGCCGTCGCTGGGTGGATTCGAGCGTACAGGTTCCCAGGGAACCCCGAAGCTTCAGCTGGCGCAGGAACAGGGCGACGGATTCGTGGTCGACGGCCAGACCGCCGATCAGCAGTCCGGTGGCCGTATCCGGGGGCTCGCCGGCGGGGCCGGTCCGCCCCGCGGCGAACGGCCTGGCGGCGGACCGCTCGCCGGGCGACTCCGCGGGCATCTTCCCGACGGCCGGGATCGATTCGACGCGTGTCAGCATGACCGTCTCCGGCAGGGCCCCGTTGACCAGATCCAGTACCTCGCTCCAGCGATGCTTGCGGGTCAGCTGCCGCAGAAGCACGGCCTCGCGGTCCAGCCGGCTTTCCTGGGACGCCAGCCGCGCGAGTCGCTCCTGAAGCTGCAGCTGATCCTGACGCAGCATGCTGATGCGGCGCCGCGCCTCCCGGGTGTCCGCCGCCACATGGCTCAAGGAACCGCCGAGGACGACCTGAACGGCCACGAGGACCGCGGCGGCGACGACGAGGCGGCGCACCCGCTTTCGGCGACGGCACGCTTGCCGGTATGCAGGCGGGATGAGGTTCAGCCGGGGGCTCACGGCAGCACCTCCCCCAGCGCCAGACCCAGCGCCGTGGTCAGCTCGATCACTTCGTCGCCGGACATGTCGGTCGGCCGGGACGGCCCGTCGGGCGCGCTCCAGGCGTCTGCGGGGCGCACCTCGATGCCGAGCATCGCCGCCAGCTGGACGCAGAAGCCGGGCATGGTCGCGCCGCCGCCGCAGACCTCCACGAGGCTGACCTGCCGGTCGGGGTACAGCTCCATGGCGTAGTCGAACGAGCGCTTGATCTCCTCGCTGATGCCGCGCACCGCCGGCCGCAGGGCCCCCAGCAGGATGGCCGCCAGCCGGCGGTCGTCCAGCAGCTCGTCGGCGCACAGCACCGGCCGGTAGCCGACCTCGGAGGCGGCGATGCCGTAGCGCCGCTTGTAGCGTTCGGCGATCCGGGGCTCGATGCCCAGCTCCGAGGCGATGCGGCCGGTGAACTGGTCGCCGCCGCGCTGAATACAGCGCACGTAGACCGGCACGTCGCCGACACCGATGTAGAGCCTCGAATACTGCCACCCCACGTCAAGCACGCCCCAGATGCGGTCATCGACCGCCCCGCCGAGCAGGCGATGGCGCGCCCGGAGCACGACGGCGGGAGCCACGTCGACGCGCGTGCCGACGCAGCCGCAGGACTCCACCCACCGGATCAGCCCCTGCACGGTGGCGGCCGGGGCCACCGCGACCATGAGGTTCGGGCAGTCGCCCTGGCCTGGGGGCAGCGGCCAAGCGTCGAGCTCGGCCTCCTGGACGGGCGTGCGGGCATGCCGGGCCACCTCGTGCCGCACGGCCGCGAGCATCCGTTCGCGATCCATCGCCAGCAGGGCGTCGGGCACGCGCAACGGGCAGAATTCGACGTCCGGCGGGTTGAGGCACATCACCGCCTCGCGGCCCAAGAATCCCTGGCTCCGCAGGTCGATCGGTTCGCGCCCTCTCCTGCGGGCTTCCGGAGCCTCCGGGCCCGGGGATCGGGGCTCTGCCGGCCAGCGGGCCCACCGGAGGACCGACCAGCCGCGGGCCTCGCGCTGCAGCTGCAGCGCGCGCGTGGCGACGCAGCCGGCGTCCACCGCGATCGGCGAAACCTCGTTCGATCCGGTCCAGATCACGTTCGCTCCTTCCGCTCAGGCGGCCGCGGTCAGGTCGAACAGCGGCAGAAACAGCGACACGGCCACGATGCCCACGGCCACGCCCATGAAGACCAGGATGGCCGGCTCCAGCAGCCGGGTCAGCGCCGCCAGCAACTGGTCGTTCTCGTTATCCAGATAGTCGGCCAGGAACAGCAGGGCTTCAGCCAGCTGGCCGCTCTGCTCGCCGGTGGCGATCGCCGAGGACATCGTCCTGGGGACCAGGGGGTTCCGCATCAGCACGTTGCCGACGGTATCGCCCTCGGACACCCGGGTGACGAGCTCGTCCATCAGCCCGGTGAACAGCGCGTGGCTCGTGCAGCCCCGGGCCAGCTGGAGGCTCTCCAGCAGCGGCACGCTGCTGTGGACCGACGTCCCCCACACCCGAAGGATCCGGGCCAGGACCAGCTGCCGGATCAGGCGGCCAATCAGAGGCGCACGGCCCAGGGCGGTCTCCAGCTGACGCCGGACGGCCGGCGTGCGGGCCAGCAGCAGCCCCCCGACGACCAGACCCCCGGCCGCCAGGAGCACGGCCGGCAGGTGGGCGGTCAGGTAGCGCGATACGGCCAGCATCTGCCGCGTCAACCAGGGCAGGGGCGTGTTCAGCATGCTGTAGAGCTCATCGAATCGAGGCAGCACGAAGAAGGTCATCACCCCCAGCACGCCGAACGAAAGCATCAGCAGCGCCGCCGGGTAGGCCAGCGTACCGATGACCCGGGAGCGGATCTGCTGCTGCTGGCGGGTCATGGCGGCCAGGCGGTCGAAGGCTTCCTCGGCCCCGCCGGTGCTCTCGGCCGCGGCGATGATCGCCTGCCAGGTCTGGTTGAACACCTGGGGGTAGGCCCCCAGGGCGGCGCTCAGGGGAGAACCGGTCTGCACCCTCTGGCGGATGTCGGCGACGATACTGCGCCAGGCGGGCTTCCACACGGCAGGCATCACAGCAGTACTTCTGCCCGCGGTCGCAGCGCTTGCAGACGCACGCCTCGGTGTCACACTTGGCACAGTTGAATTCGCGCAGCTCGTCCTCACACCCAGAGCCTTGAGCGGGCTCGGGGCTCTCCGGTCGGCGGCTGG
>CALLOB010000009.1 GCA_938005315.1 uncultured Phycisphaerae bacterium | reverse complement strand
CTCACGAGGACGACGCCCGCATCGCCAAATGGCGCCGCAAGTACGAACAGATCGATCCGAACCCCAGGGATCCCGGCCTGCTGCGGGCCCGAAAGGAGCTGGAGCGCCGCAAGCCGACCCGCCGCAGCACCGAGCAGTACTGGACCGAGGGCCAGTTCCGCACGCTGATCCAGGCCGGCCCGGCGCGTCTGGTCAGCCGGCAGATGATCACCTATCCGGTGCTGATCTACCTGCTCACGAAGGCCGGGACGCTGCGCGACGTGCGAGATTTCCTCAGTCGGCGGTTCAACACGCCCGAACGGATCGCGGGCTTTCAGGAGCAGCTCGGCTTCATGCTGGCCAACCTCGCGGCCCTGGGCTATCTGACGCGGCGAGAGGAGGACGACCACGTCGAGCTGCACGAGAGCATCCACCGACTGCTGAAGTTCCGCAGCGTCGATCCGCTGTTCGGCGACTGGCTGCGCGAGATGCTGGTGCGCAGCAGCCTGGAGGAGAAGATCCTGGCCCTGGAGTCGGTGCTGGACGTGGCCCCGACGATTCTGCGGCACGTGCGCATCCCCGATCTGCCCAAGGGACCGCTGCAGAAGCAGGTGCTCGAGCCGCTGCTGATCCGCATGGGCGTCACCGTCGCCCGCCCCGAGCCGCGGCCGCAGCGCGACGGCAGCCTGGCCGATGAACTAGCCGAGGAGGAGGAACGCCCGCCGACGTTTCCCGAGATGCTGCGCATCGCCTTCGAGGCGAAACTGGCGGCCCCCGAGCCGGTAGTCGTCCAGCCCAAGTGGATCGGCGGAGGCGTCATGGACGCCGAATGCGACTTCTATCGCTTCATCCGCTCGCGCGAGCTGGTCAAGCAGGAGGGACTGATCCTGAGGCATCTCCTGCGGCTGGTGATCCTGGCCGGGGAGTTCCACGAGCAGACCGAGGATCCGGATTACCGGCGAATCGGCGAGCAGGCCACCCGGGCGTGCCGGCACGTGGATCCTCGCTACACCGACCGGTTCCTGGAGCAGGCCGCCGAGGTCCGCAGGCTCCAGGTCGAAGCTCCACCCGTCGGCTGATGCGTCCCGCGGACCCGGCGACCCGCCGGGACCCCCGAAGCCGCGGCCCCCGTGTGGCCGGACCGCCACTTCCCGGGCCGGCGGTGCGGAATCGGGTTTTTCGGGCGCAGCGCTACCCCAGGCCTACGAAGTGCTGCCCCAGGCCTACGGCGAGACGGCGCGGATCCTGCCCTCGCGGTCGTAGTACGCGATGCGGCCTTCGTCGCGCTCGTTCGAGTCGATCTGCACCAGCTTGCGGCCCTCTCCGGACCATGTGGTGATCACCGCCGATCCGTTCTGGGCGGCGCCGATGCTCACCAGCGGCTCGCCCTTGTGGTTCATGGTCTCGACCGTGCCCTGGCCGTCCCGGGTCACGCCGAATCCGGCGATCTGCTTGCCCTTGCCGTTGTAGGTCATGACCACGCCCTGCCCGCTGCGGCTGGCGCCGATGAGCACCAGCGTCTCGCCGATGGGGTTCTGGGTGGTGATCATGCCGCCGCCCTCGCGGGTGGCGCTGAGCTCGATGACCTTGCCGCCGTCCGGGCCCAGGATCTCCAGGGCGCGGGCCCGGAGGATGCGGTTGGCGTCCTCAGGCACGACGGACGTCTGGCCCATGATCAGCGCCGCTCCGCCGGCCATGAGCAGCCCTGCGAGCCCGAGCCGCAGCCTCCCATTCTGCCGTTCCAACCTTTGAACGCGTTCTTCGATGGTCATGTCGGGTTCCTCCCTGACAGGCGTCCGCCTCCGGCCGGTCCCGCCACCGGCTCGAGAGCATCATAGCTTCCGCGCCCAGCGAAGTCCCGACCGCATCCCGTCGCCGGGGCTCGGGGGACTTGAATCACTGCAGCACGAGCGTCGCGCATCGGGTTTCCCGCCGGGAAGGCCCTGTTGACGATGACGATCGGGAAAAAGGTGTCAGGATGATTTTTCCGGACACAGAAAATCATCCTGACACCTTTTTTTGCCTAGGCATAACCGGCTTTCCCGGAACCGAGAACCGGCGCCAGCCCTGTCGCCTGACTCATCGCCCGCCTCCGGCAGGCCGGTCCGGCGGGCGACCCAGTCCGCAGGCGACCGGGTCACCAGAACTGCCAGTCGCCGGCGGCCAGTACATAGAGGTACAGCACCAGATTGGTGACGCCGTGGACGATCACCAGGAACAGGATGCTCTTCTTCCAGTAGAACAGGCCGTTGAAGGCGAACCAGCAGAAGATGCTTACCCCCCACTGGGCCGGATGCTGCAGGCACGACAGCAGGGAGGTCCCCAGGAACGAGAACCAGGTGAACTGCCCCAGCGGCACGCGGTCGAAGCGGTTCCAGTCGATCAGGGCCCGAAGCAGGAAGGCCCGCCAGAACAGCTCCTCGACCAGCGGCACGGTCGTCGTGGCTACCGCGATGCGCAGCCCGGCCTGGGACCACCAGGCCAGCGGGCCGAGCCCGACGGTCGGATCGACGGCCTCCGGTCCGCTCGGCCAGCCTCCCTTGAACGGTGCCAGGGCCATCTTGAAGAGGTTGCCGCCCAGGCCTGTCCAGTTGAACAGGTACTGACCGCCGACCCACAGGCCGGCCGAAAGCAGGCCGCATACCACGGCCAGCAGGACATGCGGGCGCCCCAGCGGCGGCAGATGACGGCGGAAAAGCCAGACCGCCCACAGGCCGACCAGCCCGCGAATCAGAATGGGCACGGCCGCCCATGACGCCGGGAAGCGTTCTTCCAGGGCGAGGGCCAACAGGTAGGCCATGTACGGGCCCATGAGGACGACTTCCGGCTGGGCCTTGATCAGCCGGCGCACCCAGGGCGGATCGCCCTCGAACGTCCCGACGGGAAGCGGGTCGAGCATGTCGTCCTTTCACAGGAGTCGCGGCGGCCCGGGCTGCCCAGGCCCGGCTCTCCTTCGCGGCCGAACCGGCCAGGCCGCCGTGGCGTACCACGAAGCGTGTGTTATACTCGCCCGCGCCGGTCGCACCAAAGGCGGCCGCAGGAGAAGCATCCAGGATGAAACATCGTCCGACCGCCGGCCCCGTCGTGTTGTTGTTTCTCGCGGCCTCGGCCGGGGCCGCTCCGCCGGCGCCATCGCCCTCGATGTCGGCCCGCCGCACACCGATCGTGGAGGCCTTCGAGCGGGCCCGCGACGCGGTGGTGAACATCTCGGCCACGCAGATCATCGAGCGCAGCGTCCGATTCACGCCCTTCGACGACTTTTTCGACTGGCCCCTGCCGGGCCAGAGGCGCCAGTTCAAGACCAACAGCCTGGGCAGCGGCTTCATCATCCACCCCGACGGCTACGTGGTGACCAATGCCCATGTGGTCGCCCGGGCGAAGGATCAGAAGGTCATCTTCGCGGACAAGACCGAGTATCCGGCGGTCCGGGTGGCCGTCGACGAGGAGCATGACCTGGCGATCCTCAGGATCCAGGGCGACAAGACCTTCCCGGCCATCACGCTGGGCCGCAGCCACGATCTGATGATCGGCGAGACGGTGATCGCCATCGGCAATCCGCTGGGCTTCCAGCACACGGTGACCGCCGGGATCATCAGCGCGCTGGACCGCACGCTGGAGATCAACGACCAGACCGTCTATCAGGGACTGATCCAGACGGATGCGCCCATCAACCCCGGCAACTCCGGCGGCCCGCTGCTCAACGTGCTGGGGGAGCTGATCGGCATCGATACCGCCATCCGCGGTGACGCCCAGAACATCGGCTTCGCCATCCCGGTGGACACGCTCCGCAAGCTGATGCCGGAGATGCTGGCCGTCGAGAAACTCCGCCGCCTGGAGGTGGGCATCCGGCTGTCGTGGAAGAGCCCCACCGTCGTGGTCGAGTCCACGGGGCCGGCGGCCCAGGCGGGCGTGGAGACCGGCGACGAGCTGCTTCGCGCCGACGGCAGGCCGATCCGCCACGACGTCGATTACTACATCCACGTGCTCAACGCCGCGGAACAGACCCCGCTGGTCCTGGAACTGCGGCGCGGCGACCGCCGGATCACCGCCAAGGTGACGCCCCGGCGGATTCCGATCCCCGACGGCGCCAAGCTCATGCGCGAAAAGTTCGGCCTGACGGTCGTGCCGCTGGCCGCCCGGGACGCTCAGGCCCTGGACTTGCCGGGTGGCCTGAGGATCACCCAGGTCGAACCCGGCAGCCCCGCCGACCGCGCCGGCCTGGTGCCCAACCTGATCGTCGTGCAGCTCGGCCAGCACTTCCCGAAGGATCTGGAGGAAGTGGGGCTGACGCTGGAACGCGTCCGCCGGGGCGACAAGGTACTCATCCGGGTCTACGAGGTGCAGCGCAACTTCGTCGTGGCCCACGGCGGAGCACTGATTGCCCGTTGACCGCGGTTGCCGGCGGGCGCGGCCGGCGTGACCGGCACCAGGCCATGAAGATCGTCGTGGCCCCGGATTCGTTCAAGGAATCGCTGCCGGCCGCCGAGGCGGCGGCGGCCATCGCCCGGGGTCTGGCTCGGGCCCGCCCGGACGCCCGGATCGAGCAGGTTCCGATGGCCGACGGCGGCGAGGGCACGGTCGACGCCCTGCTGGCGGCCACGGGCGGTTCCAGGCACAGGGCCCGGGTCGCGGGCCCGCTGGGCGACCCCGTCGAGGCCGTCTGGGGGATGCTGGGCGACGGGTCGGGCACTGCGGTCCTGGAAATGGCCTCGGCCTCGGGATTGGCCCTGGTGCCGCCGGCCCGCCGCGACCCCGCAGCCGCCAGCACGCTGGGCACCGGGCAGTTGATCCTGGCCTGCCTGGCCGCCGGGGCGCGCCGCGTGCTGATCGGCATAGGCGGCAGTGCCACCAATGACGGCGGGGCCGGCGCCGCCCAGGCGATCGGCGTGCGATTCCTTGACGCCGGCGGCCGGCCCCTGCCCGACGGCATCGGGGGAGGGCGCCTCGACGAGATCACGCGCATTGATCTGCGCGGACGTCACCCGGCCATCGGCCGAGTGCCCATCACCGTGGCCTGCGACGTGGACAACCCGCTGTGCGGACCGGGCGGGGCCAGTGCCGTCTTCGGCCCGCAGAAAGGCGCCGGACCGGAGATGGTCGCCCGACTGGACCGCAACCTGGCTCATCTGGCCGACGTGGCCGAACAGACCCTCGGGCGACGTCTGCGCGACATCCCCGGCACGGGCGCCGCCGGCGGGCTGGGCTTCGGCCTGCTGGCCTTCTTCGACGCCCGCATGCGGCCGGGGGTCGAGATCGTGATGGAGGCCGCGGGCCTGCGCGAACGCCTCCGCGGTGCCGATCTGGTGGTCACGGGCGAAGGCCGCATCGATCGGCAGTCGATGATGGGCAAGGTGATCGCGGGCGTCGGCCGTGCGGCCGCAGAGGTCGGCGTGCCGGCGGTGGCGCTGGTCGGGTCCGTCGGCGAGGGCGCGGAGGAAACCCTGGGCCTCCTGCGGAGTTACCATCCGATCAATCCGCCGGGAACGCCGCGCGAAGAGGCCCTGGCCCGCACCGCCGAGGCGCTGGAACAGGCCGCGTACCGGCTGCTGGCCGAGGGGTGAGCCCCCGAAGGCGTCATCCCCCGGCCTGGCGGATCAGGTTGCGCGCCTCGCGGTGATCGGGGTCGATGCGGAGTGTCTCCTCCAGTGCCGCCCGGGCCCGATCGGGCTGACCGGCCTGAAGGAGGATCGTCGCCCGGGCGTAAGGATAGTCGGGGGCCTGGGGTTCCAGCTCCTCCGCCCGGGCGAAGGCCTCGAGGCACTCGTCCAGTCGGCCCAGCCGGGCCTCGGCCAGCGCGAGGTTATACCAGTATCGGCCCTGCCCCGGATCCCGGGCCACGGCGGCCCGCAGCGCCTGGGTCGCTTCCGGCAGCCGGCCCATCTCCGCGTAAAGCAATCCCATGCTGTAGGGATGCACGGCCTGTCCGGGCTCCAGCTCGGAGGCCTTGACCAGCTGGGCGAGGGCTTCTTCGAGCCGGCCGGCACCGCTCAGTGCCACGGCGTATCCGTGGCGGAACGGTGCGCTGCCGGGATCCCACTCCACTGACCGGCGGAACCAGTCCAGAGCCTCGCTCAGGCGACCCCAGGTGCGTAAGAGCCCTGCCCGGCGGAACGCGCCGGCCGGCTGATCGCAGGTATAGCCCAAACACGCGACCAGCTCGCGCACGGCCGGGGAATCCGGCGGCAACCGGTCGCGCAGCGCCCAGGCGGCCTTGATCCGCACCAGGCGGGCGTGCGAACCGGCCAGAGGCAGCAGGGCCTCGACCAGCGTGGGGGCCAGGGGCTCCAGGGCCTCGACGGCCGCGGACTGCACCAGCGGCGAGGGGTCCGCCAGCCGCTCGACGAGCGCCTGCCGCACACGGTCTCGCAGTGCCGGATCACGGGTTTCGTGAACCGCGTCGCGCAGGAAGTTCACCTGCACGGTCCGCCAGGCGGGGTTTTCCTCTCCGGCGAGCATATCCAGCAGATCCGGCAAGCGGTCATGCTCGCGGCGCTTCACCGCCGCCAAGAGACGGGCGCGTGCCCGGGTCGGCCGGTTCATGCGCGGGCCGTACCATTGACGGCAGTAGTCCAGAGCCCACTCGACGGGCTTGTCGGCGTGGCAGCGGCTGCAGGCGTTCGGGATGCCGAACTCCACGGTCAGCAGCGGATCGGGGATGGTCTGGCCGTGATCGTGCCGCCAGTGGCGGGCCATGTAGACGGTCCGGGGCATATGGCAGTCGGTGCACAGCGAGCCGCCCTTGCCCGGGGGATGGTGTCCGTGTCCGGCAGGGTCGATGGCCGCCCGGTTGCCGGCCGGGGCGGCGTGGCACTGCATGCACAGGGCGTTGCCCTCCAGCCGCGGCCGGGCGGAGTGCGGAAGATGGCAGTTGGTGCAGCGCACGCCGGCGGCACGCATGTAGCTGAGCGAGAAGACGTTGTACTCGAAATCCTCGTCGAGGATCTGCCCGTCGGGATAGAAGGTTTCGCCGAGGTCCGGCAGTTGCATGTCGAAGTGGTCGACCATGGCCTCGCCCGGCCGGAAGGCTCCGGTGAGGTCGCCGCGGCGGGTGTGGCAGGAGGCGCAGACGGCCAGCTGCTGCTCGGCGCTCAGTCGCGGCACGGTCCGGTCGCCGAAATAGCCGCCGTCGGGATGAGCGTTCTGCCACTGGACATGGCGTCGCAGCGGCCCGTGGCATTGTTCGCAGCCGACGCCGAACTCCAGGTACGTGGAGGCGTAGCTGTCATCCTGCGGGCGGTAGTTCTTTCGGAACGCCGACGTATGGCAGATGGCGCACATCGAGTTCCAGTTCATGCCGCGCTGCGACCAGTGGCCCCACTCCCAGTAGCGGCGGTCCTCCCGGCCGAACACGTTGAACCAGTCTCCCTGCCGGGGGTCGAAGGCCAGCTCGGTCATCTGCCAGCGCCCGCCGGGAAAAGGGATGAGGTACTGCCACAGCGGGTCAACGCCCAGGGCGTACTGGGGATGAAACGGGCGGTTCGCCCCGGTCGCATCGACGGTGGTCAGCGTGTATACGCCATCCACGACGGCGGCCTCGTCCGTCCGGCTGCCGTGGACGATCCGCCGGGGAGGGTTGAACGCCCGGTCGTCGAGCTCCGGTCGCAGCGGCCGCTGGGCCAGGGCGTGGTGCGAGCCGGCCCACTCGTCGTAGATCTCGCGGTGGCAGGGACGGCAGCTGGCCGAACCGGCGTATTCGGGGTAGACGGCCGCGTCGAAGGTGCCGGGATAGGGCAGGTGTACCGGCGCGGGAGCCGAGGCCGGCACGGGCAATGAAATCGAAGCGGCCGGCTTGGTGTCGCGGTCGCATGACGCTCCGACTGCGGCGGCCACCCCGCCGACGATCAGGCCGGCGCACCACCGCGACCCGGGGCGCACGAATCCCTGCCGGGCGGCGGTCATGACTGCTCCGCCAGCCATCGGATCAACCACCGGGCGAACGCCCGCTTGTCCATCGGCCCGGCCGGACCGGTCGGCGGGCTCAGGGGCCCGCGGGTGGTCAGCAGCGTGGCGGCCACCGTGTCGCTGCCGATGGTGGCCAGCGGGTTGGCCACGATCGCATCGACCCTTTTGCGCTTGAGCTTCTCGAGGGCCGCCTGCGGGAGCATCTCCGGGGCTTCCAGGGCAAAGGCCACGATGCGCTGGTGAGGCTTGCGCGCCGCGGCGCAACAGGCGACCAGGTCGGGAGTCGCCTCCAGCTCGATCACCAGCCGGCCTTCGCGCCTGGGAATCTTTTCGGGGGACCGGACCACGGGTCGGTAGTCCGCCACGGCCGCGGCCATGATGAGTGCGTCGCAGGTGGGAAACCAGAACGCCAGCAGGCGTTCCAGGTCGGCGGTGGTCTCGAAACGATGAACATCGATGCCCGGCGGGGGCTCGACCGGTACCGGACCCAGCAGGAGGGTCACCCGGTGGCCGGCCTCACGGGCGGCCTGGGCCAGAGCCAGGCCCATCCGGCCGCTGGAGCGGTTGGCCAGGTAGCGCACCGTGTCGATGGGCTCGTGAGTCGGCCCGGCGGTGATCAGAATGTGCGAGGAGGGCTTCAGAATCGGCTCGCTTTCCGCGGCGTTGGCGTTTCGGGCACGCGCCGGGATGGCCTTCGACTTGCCGCCGCGCCGGGCGCGATACTCCCCGCAACTTTCCACAGGCCGTGCGCCGCAGACTCATGATAAGGCCGACGGCGCCACCCGACAACGCGGCACGGACGCGCGGATCGACCCGTGGAGGCGCGAGGCGGCGCCGCCGGCGGCGGTCTTGCCGACCCTGGCGATTCGGTTAGGATTCCGGCGGCTTGCGGACCGCGGCGGGTCGTGCCGCGGCCGGAGACGGGAGCACCCGGGCCCATGATCATCACCATCGACGGACCGGCCGGGTCGGGCAAGTCGACCGCCGCCCGACGGCTGGCGGCGGCGATGGGGATTCCGTACCTGGACACCGGGGCGATGTACCGGGCGGTGACGCTCAAGGCCCTGGAGGCGGGCGTCCCGCTGGACGACGAGGAGGCCCTGGTGGCCGTGGCCGCGGGCACCGACATCCGCCTGGACTGCGGGCCGACGCACGTGCGGGTGATCATGGACGGCCGCGACGTCAGCGAAGCCCTGCGGACCATGCGCGTCAGCCGCCACACGAATCAGATCGCCCGTGTGCCGCGGATCCGGCAGATTCTCGTGGACAAGCAGCGCGAGATCGGCCGGCGGCTGGGCTCGCTGGTCACCGAGGGGCGGGACCAGGGCAGCGTGGTGTTCCCCGACGCGGACGTCAAGTTCTTCCTGGACGCCTCGGACGTGCGGCGGGCCAAGCGGCGTTACCACGAGATGTGCGCCGACGGCGAGGACGTGCGCTTCGAGGACGTCCTGCAGAACATCCGCCTGCGCGACGGCAACGACCGCGGCCAGTGGGAGCCGCTGCTGCGGCCCGGCGGCGCGGTGTGCATCGACACCACCTCGCTGACCATCCAGGAGGTGGTGGACCGGATGCTGGAGGAGATCCGCCGGGCACGGGCCGGGCGGGAGTAGAGATGCGCGCGTACTACAGGGTCTGCCAGTTCTTCTCCCGGTGGTTCTGCGTGCTGCTGCTGAAGGTGCGCGTGTATGGTGCCGGTCGCGTGCCCCGCGCGGGCGGGGTAATGCTGGTCAGCAACCACCAGAGCTTCCTGGATCCGGTGCTGCTGGGCATCGCCCTGCCGCGGGAATGCACCTACATGGCCCGCGAGTCGCTGTTCGACCACCCCCTGTTCCGGCGGCTGATCCTTTCGCTGAACGCCTTTCCGGTGCGGCGCAACGAGGCGGACATCGGGGCGATCAAGGAATCGCTGCGCCGGCTGCGCGACGGGGCGGCGCTGGTGATCTTTCCGGAGGGCACAAGGACGACCGACGGCCGGATCGGTCCGATGCTGCCCGGCCTGGCGGCCATCGCCCGAAAGGCCCGGGTGCCGATCGTGCCGACGCTGATCGACGGCATGTTCCGGGCCTGGCCGCGGACCAGGCCTTTCCCCGGACCCGGAGACGTGATCGTGGATTACGGCGAACCGATCATGCCCGAGGCGTACGCGGATCTGACACCCGAGGCGCTGATGGAGGAAATCCGCCGGAGGCTGCTGGCCATTCAGGACCGCTGGCATCGCCGATTGCCCGAGCGCGGCCTAAAGTCTCATGATCATGACACGGCACCTTCGTGACGCACTGGCTCGGGACGAGCGTTTCTCGCCTGCGAAGGCCGGCGAGGGCGCCGGACCGCCTGATCCGCCCCCCGAGACGGCATTGACCGAGGATCTGCGGACATGGAAGTGAGACTGGCGACCAAGCGCGGCTTCTGCTTCGGCGTCGAGGACGCCATCGAGCTGGCCCAGCGCACCGTGCGGGCCAACGAGCCCGGTCGGGTGGCCGCCCTGGGGCCGGTGATCCACAACCGCCAGGTGGTCGAGAAACTCCAGCGTGAGGGGCTGGACCAGTCCGGACGGCTTGAAGACCTTCCGCCGGGCAGCACGGTCCTGATCCGCTCTCACGGCGTCGGTCCGGAAACCTACGACCAGGCCCGGCGGCACGGCCTCAACGTGGCGGACGCCACCTGCGTGCTGGTCAAACGGGCCCAGACCGTGGTGCGTCAGCTGCATGAGGAGGGCTACCAGGTGGTGATGATCGGGGACCGGGAGCACCCCGAGGTCAAGGGGGTCATCGGCTATGCCCCCGACGTGATCGTGGTGGACGCGGAGGACGACCTCGAGCGAGTCCTGCCCCGGCGGGCCCGCCTGGGCATTGTGGCTCAGACCACGCACGCCCCCGACCACGTCGCCCGGATGATCGGAGCCATCGCCGCCCTGCCCTTCCGCGAGCTGAAGGTGGTGAACACTCTCTGCCTGGAGGTCATCCGCCGGCAGGAGGCCGCCGCCGAGCTGTGCCGGGAGGTGGATGTGATGTTCGTCCTGGGCGGCCTGCACTCGGCGAACACCCGCGAACTGGCGGCCATCTGCCAGAAGCAGGGTCTGCCGACCTATCACCTGGAGTGCTGGGGGCAGTTCAGGCCCGAGATGGTCCGCGGGCACCGGGTCGCGGGGATCACCGCCGGGGCCTCCACGCCTGACGAGGTGATCAACGAGTTCGCCGAGCGACTCCGGGCATTCCCCGCCCCGGAAACGGCCTGATTCTCGCTCGCGCCGGCCGTCAGCCGCCCCGCCGGAGAAGCCTCAGCAAGCGATATGCACTGCCGAAGGAGGGAATCGAACCCTCACCCCCTTGCGGGGACGGGATTTTGAATCCCGCGCGTCTGCCAGTTCCGCCACTTCGGCCGCAGGCCCGCGCATGGGCAGGCACCCATGCGACGTTCAGCCTGGCTGAACGCCGCTGGAGCCATTATCGCAGTTTTACCGGGCCAGTAAAGCTTGCGGGCCGACCCTCCCGGGCGGGCGGGAGTCTCTCGACCCCGGTGGCCGGCTGGTTAAGGCCGAGCATGTGTCGCGTTTTTCAACCAGATCGGTGGTCGGTTCCGGGACGGGGTCTAGGATTAGCTGACCCGCAAGGCCCGAAGACGACCGATCGGGGGTCGGCCACCAACGGGGGCCACCCGATGCCCGGTGCCTGCGGGGGAGGCGGAGCCTCCGGCCTGGGAGAGACATCATTTTCGCCTGAGGAATGCAATCATGAGCCAAAACGAGACCGCGACCGTCACACTGGACCACATCCTGGCCCATACGAACGACGGAGTGTTCGTGCTGGACCGCAATCGGCGTTTCGTGCTGTTCAATCCGGCCTGCGAACGGCTGACCGGCTTCACCGCGGCGGAGCTCGTGGGTACGGGCTGCACCTGCCACGACGCGACCGACTGCGAGGACGAACAGGGGCGATCGCTGGCCGGGCGGCTCTGCCCCGGGCTGGGGATTCTCAGCGGCCAGTTGCCTTCGGCCCGCCAGCGGCTACGCATTACCGCCAAGAGCGGCGAGCAGCGGTGGGTGGAGGCGCTGTACACCACGCTGGGGACCCAGAACGGCGGAAAACCGGAGTTCGTGCTGGTGGTGATGAGGGACATCAGCGAGCAGAAGGAGCGCGAGGATCAGTGGATCAAGACGATCGAGGAGCTGCGACACGAGGTGGAACGCCTCCGCGAGCAGCTTCGCGAGCGTTACGGCTTCGCCGGCATCGTCAGCCGCTCGCCGCACATGCAGGCCGTGCTCGAGCGCATCCGGGCCGCGTGCACGAGCAGCAGCCCGGTGCTGATCACCGGCGAGCCGGGCACCGGCAAGGAAATGGTCGCCCGCACGATCATCTGCAACGGTCTCCAGAAAGACGGGCCGTTCGTGAAGTTCAGCCTGTCGGCCACGCCGCCGGAGCGGGTGGAGGCCGAGCTGTTCGGCTGCGTCAAGGGCGGCTTCGGCGATGCCGGGACCGAATGCGAGGGCCTGCTGCAAGCCGCCGACGGCGGCACCCTGTTCATCAAGGACATCGACCGCATGCCCAACAGCACCCAGGCCCGGCTTCTGCAGTGCATCCAGGACCGGGCGGTCCGGCCGCTGGGCGCGGGCACTCCCCTGCCGGTGAACGTCCGCATCCTGGCCTCGACCTCACGGAGCGTCGAGGACCTGCTGACCTCGGGCACGCTGCGCGACGATCTGTACTACCGGCTGAGTGTGATCACCATCGAGGTGCCGCCGCTGCGAAGCCGCAAGGAGGACATTCCCGTGCTGGTCGAGCATTTCATCAACCAGCTCAACCAGCAGAGCACCCGGAAGGTCACCGAGGTGTCGCCGGCCGTCTGGGCCGCCCTGGATGCCCACGACTGGCCGGGGAACGTCCGCGAGCTGCAGACCGCGATCGAGTCGGCCTTCGCCGGGGGGACCGGACCGGTGCTCGAACAGGACGGACTCACGCTCGCCGGCGGCGGGCGGCGGTCCAGAGGGCAGGCCGCCGAGACCGATCCCGTGGCCTTGGACACGATTCTGGCCGACACCGAGCGGCGGGCGATCCTGGCGGCGTTGCGGCGGGCCCGCGGGCAGCGTAGTCTTGCGGCCAGGCTGATGGGGGTTTCCCGCAGCCGTCTGTACCGCAGGATGGAAGCCCTTGGCATCGCGTCCCGCAAGGACGAACTCCGGCTGCCCTGAGCGCCGGCGCGACCTGAGACCAGGCGCGCCGTTTGAACGGACCAGCGGCACAGGCGGAAGCCGCCGCGCCGGCCCGTGCGGACGGCTACTGCAAGGCGAACCGTCTTCCGGAATTCCCGAGGGCCGGATCCTGTGCGGCGATAATCTGGCTCTGATGACCTCGCTGCCGGACGGCTGCTGCGACCTGATCTACGCCGACCCGCCTTTCGGCACCAACAGGACGCACGCTGGAAGCGGCGGCACGATGCCGGACACCTGGGCTGGGGGACTGGAACGCTTCCTGGCGTTTCTCCTGCCCCGGCTGGAGCAGATGCACCGTCTGCTTTCGTCGCGCGGCACGTTGCACGTCCACCTGGACTGGCACGCGGTGCACCATGTGAAGGTGGCGCTGGACGGTCTTTTCGGCGCCGACAACTTCCTCAACGAGATCATCTGGAGCTATCGCACCGGAGGATGCAGCCGCCGGTGGTTCGCCCGCAAGCACGACACCATCCTGGTGTACGCCCGCCACGCCGGGCGGCATACTTTCCAGCCTCAGCGAGGCGGCGCGTTCCGCACCGACGGCCTCAAGACGGACGCCTCCGGCCGGCCCTATAAGAACACCACCCGGGGGCGGCTCTACTTTCACGCCGAGGGTCCCCTGCTGACCGACGTATGGGAGATCCCCTTCCTTTCGACGGTCAGCCGTGAACGCACCGGCTATCCCGCCCAGAAACCCGAAAAACTGCTGGAGCGGATCATCCTGGCCTGGAGCCGGCCGGGAGATCTGGTGGCCGACTTCTTCTGCGGCAGCGGCACCACGGCGGTGGTGGCCGCCCGCACGGGGAGGCGATGGCTGGCGTGCGACATATCCGCCCGGGCGGTCCGGATCGCTCGCAGACGGCTGGCCCGCCTCGGCCCGGGTGATGCCACTGACGCCGCGGAACCGCCCAGAGCGACCGGTTCCACCGGTCGTGCCTGACCGGCAACCCCCCAAGCCGGCCGCGGCGCGATCTGCCCCCGCGCGGCGTCGCCGGCCGGCGGATATACTGCCGCCGCCGCCCTCCGATCGGAGGTCCCGCTCATGCCCACGCCGAACAGGTTTTGTTGCCACGCCCCCCGGCACCCCAAATGCCGGGCCGGGGACCGCATTCGTTCACTCTGCCGCGCCGGGGGTCTATCATCTGCCGCAGATGGGGCCCGCCGCCTAGGGTTCCGGAACGCGACTTCGGGAAGAACGATGAATTCACCGGCAATTGCCCAGAACCTCGACCTGACCGCACTGAACACCGAATTCGAGCATCGCGACGCCCTGGAAATCATCGCCTGGGCAGCCGAGGAGTTCGGTGACGACCTGGCGCTGTCCTCTTCCTTCGGGGCCGACAGCGCGGTCATGCTCCACCTGGCCGTCCGGGTCAAGCCGGATATCAGGGTCATCACGCTGGACACGGGCTTTCTGTTCCCGGAAACCCTGGCCTTCAGGGACGATCTGGCCCGGCGACTCGGGCTGAACCTGCACATCTACCGGCCGGTCATGCCCGCCGATGCGTTCCTGGCCGAGCACGGCCGGATGTGGCGTTCCAACCCGGATGCCTGCTGTGCCTTCAACAAGCGCGAGCCCTTCGACCGGGCCAAGCGGGAACTGGGCATCCGGTGCTGGCTGACCGGCATCAGGCGGGAGCAGTCCGCTACGAGGAAGCATGCCGCCATCGCCCAGCGGGACAACCTGGGACTCCTGAAGCTCTGCCCGATCGCCCGCTGGACGACCAAGGACGTTCATTACTACCTGCTGGAGAACGACCTGCCCTACCATCCGCTCCGGGATCAGGGATTTCTGAGCATCGGCTGCCAGCCGGAACCCGGCTACTGCACGGTCAAGGTCAAACCCGGCGACGATCCCCGTTCGGGCCGCTGGGCCGGTTTCGACAAGACCGAGTGCGGCCTGCATACACAGGACGGCGGCAGCGGGATCTGATCGCAACTATTGAAAATATAAGGGCTACGATCAGTACCACCGCGCGGCCGGCCGTTCCCGGGCCCACGGACTTCTCGTCCCGGCCTCTGACCGACGTCCGATAGTCTCGTTTCCCGCTGCGCGGCGAAATACGCGCTGCCGAACGAAAATCCGTTACCTGTCGCTTGATTGGCGCCGATGACGGGGCATAGAAACAGTGCAGGGGGATCAGCGCACCTCTGCATGAGACACGAAGAAGGTCGTGGCACTTGAAGCGGTTCCGTGCGCCTCATCCACCGCACGGCGGAGGGGAGGCGGGCGTGTCAGTGCACACCGGCCATATCCACCCCGCGCTCAACGATATGGGTTCCGCGCACTTTTGGGGAAAGAATATGCGAACGATCCTCTGCCCGGTCGTTTTGTCCGGCCTGCTGGCGACCACAACCCTGGGCGCTCCGCTGCTGCCGGAAATCGCCGATCACAGCTGGCTGTTCGGGGCCTACAACAAGGGCGTTTCGCCGACCATCGAGTATCAGACCAACGGTGCCGCGCCGGACATTCTGATCTTCACGGCCGGTACTTCCGACAGCGAGGTCACCACCTACTGGCCGCAGGGTCCCCAGGGTCCGGCCTATCCGGTATGGTCGCTGGCCGGGATGCCGTTCTTCGGCGGCGACATGGTTCTGGAAGTCGCCTTTAGCGCCGAGGACAGCGCGACCAGCCCGTTTGCCGTGAGCCTGCTGGGCGCCGGGGCGAACCCGGCGGGTGTGGCGGATCTGGAGATCTACGGCACGTTGGTGGTCGGCTTGACGACGTACACGGGGCTGTTGTGGGCGGTGGACCTGGAGGCCGTTGTCCTGTACGGCAACCCCGGCAGCAACTCATACATCCTCGAGGGCGTGGGAACGGTGTTATCGACTCCGCTGGCGGTGGATATGCAGGTGGTCGGACAGCCCGGTGCGATGCGCGGGCACCTGGATTTCGTGAATCCACCGGCCGGCTGGATGCCTGCGAACTACAGCCCCACTTCTCCCGTCCAGGTCGCGGTGCGGGCCGACTATGACGGCGAGACCGGGCTGATCATCCCCGAGCCGGCGACGACCATGCTGCTGGTCGGAGGGCTGCCGCTGCTGGCCCTTCGGCGCCGGCGTTGACCGGCGGGCGCTTCACGGATGACTGGAGGAGGTTTCTGGGACGGCCACCGACGGGCGGTCGTCCCGTCCCTTTTCGGGGGCGGCCGTGGCGGGCAGGTCGGGAAGCGACGGCGCGACGCACCGACCGGGGCTCAAGGGCCGATGGCTGCCGGGCCGGTCTCGCCGGTGCGGATCTGGATGCAGTCGGCCATCTCCATGACGAAGATCTTGCCGTCGCCGGTCATGCCGGTTTCGCCGGTGCGGGCGGCGCGAGTAATGGCCTCGACCGCAGGCTCGAGGAAGGCCTCGTTGACCGCGATTTCCAGTTTGAGCTTGGGAACCAGGCGGATGACGTTCTCCTGGGCCCGGTAGACCTCGGCAAAGCCCTTCTGGCGGCCGCAGCCGCGCACTTCGCTGACGGTCATGAGGTAGACATCGACCTCGGCCAGGGCCCGCTGCACCTCCTCGAGCTTCTCCGGCCGGATCACCGCGACAATCATCTTCATGGTTTTCCTCCGCCGGGTCTCGCCCGGATCAGGGCCGATGCATCCGGCCGCCGGCCGGACCTGGTTTGCCCGGGTGTCGAACGCCGCCGCCTGCCGGCAGGCCGGGCGGGCGGGGCGCCGCCGATCAATCCTCGATGGTCGCCTTCACGCCGGCAGTGACGGGCTTGAAAAGCTGCTCGAGGCTCCGCCGGACCAGCTCCCGGTCGCCCCCCCGGAACCGGAAGCTGGATCCGCGGATGGTCGAGACGCGGGCATACACGTTCTTGAACTCCGCCGAGGGCGTGCCGTTGCTCTCCTGGCAAAGCTGCCGCCAGTGTTCGGTCATCGCGCCGACGTCGATGCCCGAGAGGGTGACGGTGAAGCGGCCGCCGGTGACCGGAGGCGGGGCCGTGGCCAGTCGCGGCTCGCGCATGCTGACCACCGTCTCGCCGCCGCCCAGCAGGTAGGCGCGTTCGGTGTGCTGCGAGAGGTCCATGCCCACGATCTCCTCGTCCTGCCGGGCGCGCAGGGTGGTGATGGCGTTGACCACGACCAGCAGGACGTAGGTGCCCACTCCGCAGAAGGCGTACGTGGCCAGGATGGCGGCCACCTGGCGGAGCATCAGGGCGGTACCCCCCTCCAGGGCGATCGCCGGGTTGACCAGCCGGGTGGCGAAGATCCCGGTGAGCAGGGCGCCGATGGTCCCCCCCCACGAAGTGCACGCCGACCACGTCCAGGGCGTCGTCATACCCCAGGCGCGGCTTGAGCGACACCGCGGTGTAGCAGATCACGCTGCCTCCACGGCGGGCGGCTGTGAACGAGGTGGACGGAGGATTTTCCGGTCTGATGCATGTGAGCGTCTCCGTTGACAACGCGACGCGGGGGAGGCGCGTTCGGGTAGCGTCCGGGCCGAGAACCTGCCGGCAAGGGATGCAGGAAGAACGTGCTTCAGTGTCGGTCGGGGCACAGAGTCGGACCGAACGGAACTCCTGCGCGAAAACGCACCCTCATCCGGTCCTCACGGGTGCCCCGGCAGACTTCCGGGCGATGCCCGCGATGCCGCATGCGGGGCATGGGAGCCGATGCGGGCAATTCGCGTGTCGCAACGCGCCATCAGCATTTTGAACGTGCTTTTTCCCCCGGAAAACGGGGAATTGGCGGTCTTCGTGCATGATGGGACTGCCCGCAACGCGGGCAAACGACGGGCTGCCTACCGGGATCGCGAGCAGCACGCAGGACGGGTACATTCAGCAGATTCCGATGCGACGAAGGTCCTCGCGTCCCCTGGAGAGGGCCTCGGTGAGCTCGTCGAGTGATTCGAAGAAGACGTCCACCCCTACCTGCCGGAGCCGCCTGGGGAAGGCCGGGCCCCGGTTCAGGGCGACGACACGGCAGCCGGCCTCGCTGGCCGCGTAGGCGAAGGGGACGGTGCCGGCGATGGCCAGCGTGACGTGCGATCCGGCCATCTCGCGGAGCGCGTCCACCCGTCGGCGAGGCTCCTCGGGCAGGACCGTCTTGCGGTCGAAGTGCATCCAGAGGTTGAGCCGGTCGAGCGTGGCGTTGATGCCGTCGCGGTTGCGGCAATAGGTGGCCAGGTGGCAGTTGCCCATGCTCTTGAGGATGCGGTAGTTGGCGGCCGCACCCTCGACGGCCACGTCCAGGGCCATCAGGTCGGAGGCGTCCACGCGCTCGGCCCAGACGCGCTTGTACTCCTGAATATGATGTGCCTTGGCATGGGGAATCATCTGGCCCGGGGCGGCCCCCTGGCGGCAGAGGCGCACGAATTCCTCGTGCGGCGGGCCCTCGAACCCTGCGGCCCGCGCCGCCTCCTGGTGGGCCGCCCAGTAGCGGGGCATCACGTCGATGACCGCCCCTTCGTATTCGGCAATAGTGTTGAGATAGTTCATGCAGACGCCCGCCGCGGGCCCGCATCACACCCGGCCCGGCGGCATCCCCGGCACGGCCGTTTCCCCGCCCAGCTTGCTGAAAGCGTGGTCTATACCGGCCCGGGCACGCTTCGTCAACCACGGCGGGCCGACATTGCTTCCGGTCGTTCAGACGCTAGCATGATGACCGGCGCCGCCTGCCGAACCGCACGGCGGAAGCCGATCATTGAGGCTCGAGCATGCCGCGACAGGCGCCTCCGACGCTGTTTGACCGTCCGCCCCACAGCGGCGTTCGCGTCGTGTTCACCGGGCAGGTCGGAGTGGACAAGAAAAGCTTCGTGGAACGGGTCGCGGAGCTCGCCCGCCGGCACGGCCGGGAGGTGGCCGTCGCCCACATCGGCGACATGATGTACGCGGAGGCCCCGGACGTCGCTCCGGGGCGGATCCTGGACCTGCCGCGAAGCCGCCTGGAGGCCCTGCGACGCAGCGTCTTCAAGGACGTCCTGCGGCTCGCCGAGACCAGCGAGAACCTGCTGGTCAACACGCACGCGACGTTCCGCTGGAAGCACGGGCTTTTCCCCGCCTTCGACCACGACCAGATGACCGCTCTGGACGCCGACCTGTACATCACCGTGGTGGACAACGCCGACGTCGTTCATGACCGCCTCGCCCGCGAGCATGACGTCTGCCACAGCCTCAAGGACGTGCTGGTCTGGCGGGAGGAGGAGATGCTGGCCACCGAGGTGCTCGCCCGGGTGGTGCGCGGACACGGCTGCCACTACGTGATCTCGCGCGGCGCCGCCTGCGAAACCGCGATGAGCGTGTACCGGCTGATGTTCGAGCCCCATCGGCGCAAGGTGTACCCCTCCTTCCCGATGACCCACGTGATGGACCTGCCGGACGTCCAAGCGGAGATCGACGCGTTCCGCGCCGCCCTGGCCGAGCATTTCGTCACCTTCGACCCCGGCGACGTGGACGAGAAGCGGCTGCTGATCGAGGCCGCGGCCGCCACCCGGCGCGGGGAAAGCCAGTTCACGGTGACGGTCGGCGACCGGCCGGTCACCTTCACGGTCGCCGAGGTCGGCAGCCTGGCCGGCGACATCGACGGCCAGATCTACGCCCGCGACTTCAAGCTGATCGATCAGTCGGACATGATCGTGAGTTTCATCCCGGAGCTTCCCGGCGGCAAGCCGGGGCTGTCCAGCGGCGTGGAGCGCGAGTTGCAGCACGCCTACGAGATGACGCGCGAGGTCTACGTCATCTGGAAACCCCGGGCCGAACCGTCGCCCTTCGTGACCGCCACGGCCACGCGGATCTTCCGTGACGTCGAAGAGGCCATGACCTTCTTCCGCGACAAGCGCATGATCCCGGCCTGAAAGACCGCCCTGCCCGGCCCGGAGGGGCATGGGGGCCGCTCAGGCTGTCATCCGGCCGCAAGGCAAGCGGCAGAAACAGACCCTGCGGGCCGCCGGCGCCTGGCGGCGGGATTCACGTGACCGGCGAGGCGCAGCGGCGTTCCGGCGGACCACCGCCCGGCAGTGGACGGCCGTGAACGCCATCACCGGCTGCCGGATTCCTTGGGAACCTCATCGGCCTCCACGACCAGATCCCACATGGCCTCACGGGTTTGGGAGGAGCAGAGAAACCGGCGCGTGTTGCCGGCCTGGACGAACTTGTAGAGCCGCTGCATGGCCGCAAGGTGCTCATCCGGTCGATCCGGCGGACTGAGCAGGAGAATCACCACCTGAACCGGCTCGTGGTCCAGGGCTGAAAAGTCGATCCCCTCCGGCGAGCGTCCGATGGCGGCGAGGGGACGCCGGACCCCCGGGTGCCTGGCATGGGGAAGGGCCACGCCCTTGCCGAATGCCGTGGTGCCCTGCTGTTCCCGCTGGATCACCGCCCGGGCGATCCTGTCGCAACTCGATTCGTCCAGACCGGCGCAGGCGATCAGCCGTTCGACAAGTTCGCGAATGACGCCGTTACGGCTTGTTGCCGCCAGTTCGGGAATCAGCGCCTCGGGCAGCACCAGATCAGTCATCTTCATGATCATCAACCCTTTCTGGGAGGCATCACGATCCTCACCCGCTCCGTGACCCTCCGGCAGGCTGGAAACATCGGCGGAAGCCCGACCGAGGGTCATAGCGGCGGGGCATCGCCGGGGCGACTTCGTTGTCGGCCGGGGACGTTTGCCATCCGGTCTGCTTGCCCCCCTCAGCGGGCCGGCTGTTGGCCCCGTCAGGTCCAGACCGGGCGGAAACGGCACGGTGCCCGTGCCGCACTGCCGGCCGGGTGTCCGGAGGGCGAGGAGTGCGGGTCTCCGGAGGGCCATTGCGACATCTCGCGACAGCTATTGACAATTGTACCACATTCGGCTATGGTGTACAAGCAATACATTCAAAATGGTCTCAGGTCACTTCTGCTTGAAATATGGCAGATGGCGTGAAGATATGAACCTGAATGTCCGAGATGTCGCCAAGCTCCTGAATGTCTCCGAGCGGACGATATACCGCTGGATCGACCAGGGAACGCTGCCGGTCTACCGGATCGGTGACCAGTTCAAATTCAACCGGACCGAGCTGCTGGAATGGGCCACGTCGAGGCGGCTGAACGTCTCGGCTGAATTGTTCGCCGAACCGGAGACCGCCGTCGGAGAGCCTTGCAGGCTTTCGCAGGCTCTGCGGGCCGGGGGCATCTTCTACCGCATCGACGGCCGGGACAAGGCTGCGGCGTTGCGGTCGGTCGTGGAGGTGTTGCGGGTTCCTGACGACGTGGACCGCGATTTTCTGTACCAGGTGCTGCTGGCCCGCGAGTCGCTGGGCTCGACGGGGATCGGCGACGGGATCGCCATTCCGCACGTACGCAACCCCGTGGTCCTGCAGGTGACCCAGCCCACGGTCACGTTGTGCTTTCTGGAACACCCGATCGACTTCGGGGCCATGGACGGTCAGCCCGTGCACACTCTGTTCACGCTCATCAGCCCGACGGTGCGTTCGCACCTGCGAATGCTGTCGCTGCTGTCTTTCGCCCTTCGAGAACCCTCCTTCAAGCGGATCCTCAAGCAGCAGGATTCACGGGATGCGATCCTGGCCGAGGTGGAGCGGATCGAAGCCGGCCTGCCCGGCGCAGCCGACCCGGCGTCGGCCGCAGTGGGTAACTCCTGATGAATCTCTCGACACTGCTGGCGGGTGTATGTCTGATGGTCGCAGGCGGATCGGCGGCCCTGGCGTTCAGTCGCCGGCCGGCATGGGCCGGCGGCCTTGCGGCCGGTGCGGCGGTGATCGGCTGCGGCCTGGGCCTGGTCCCGTGTGTCGGGGTGCTGCTGGGTTCGCCGGTTGAGGTTCTCAGGCTGCCTTGGTCGGTGCCCATCGGCCGGTTCACGGTGGGGCTGGATGCGCTTTCCGCTTTTTTCTTCTGGCCATCCTGTCGCTGAGCGCCGTGGGAGCGATCTACGGTATCCCGTACCTGCGGGCCTGCAGCGGTCACAAGTCGCCGGGGCCGGTCTGGTTCTTCTACAACCTACTGGTCGGGGGCATGGCGGTGGTCCTGATCGCCCGGGACGCGGTCCTGTTCCTGGTGGCCTGGGAGGTCATGTCCCTGGCATCATTCTTTCTGGTCACCTTTGAGCACGAGCATGAGCAGGTGAGCCGGGCGGGCTGGACGTACCTGGTGGCCACCCACCTGGGAACGACCTTTCTGCTGGCGATGTTCGTGCTCCTGGGCAGGGCCTGCGGTTCGACGGACTTCGCCGGTTTCGGCGACGCCGCGGGGGGCGCGTCGGCCGGTGCGGGTGCGATCTTCCTGCTGGCCGTCATCGGGTTCGGGACCAAGGCCGGCTTCATGCCCTTGCACGTCTGGCTGCCCGAGGCCCACCCGGCCGCGCCGAGCCACGTGTCGGCGCTCATGTCCGGCGTGATGATCAAGACCGGGATCTACGGGCTGATGCGCACGCTGACGTTTCTGGGACCGCCGCCGGCGTGGTGGGGCTGGCTCCTGATCGGTATCGGACTGGTCTCCGGGGTGCTGGGGATTCTGTTTGCGCTCGCCCAGCACGATCTCAAGCGGCTTCTGGCCTACTCCAGCGTCGAGAACATCGGAATCATCGCCCTGGGTCTGGGTGTCGGCATGCTCGGGCTGAGCCGGGAGTCGGCCCCGATGGCGGTGCTGGGCTTCGGGGGAGGCCTGTTGCACGTATTGAACCACGCCTGCTTCAAGGGCCTTCTTTTTCTGGGAGCCGGTGCGGTGTTGCACGGCACCGGGAGCCGCAACATCGACCGCCTGGGCGGCCTGCTGAAGTCGATGCCCTGGACGGGCTGGACCTTTCTCGTGGGCGCGATCGCCATCTGCGGCCTGCCCCCGCTGAACGGCTTCCTCGGGGAACTGCTGATTTACCTTGGGGCCCTGGAGGGCGTGCACCAGGCTTGCGGCGTACATCTGTTGTTGCCGGTCAGCGTGGCGGCGGGCCTGGCACTGATCGGCGGGCTGGCGATGGCCTGTTTCGCCAAGGCCTTCGGCATCGCCTTTGTCGGGGAACCGAGGTCGCCGGAGGCCGCCGGAAGCCATGAGTGCGGGCGGCTGATGCGGGTGCCGATGCTGGCCCTGGCCCGCGCCTGCATCGTCATCGGGTTGTCGGGTCCGATGGTTCTGCGCCCCGTGGCTCCCGCGATCGCCGAGGCCAGCGGCCTTGCAGCCGAGACGGTGCGCGCGGCCACGGCCAAAGCGAGCGGGGTGCTCGCGGCGGTGGTCGCGGCCGGCGTCTTCCTGTCTGTGCTCGCGGGGGGCTGATGATTCTCCGCCTCCGGCTGCCGACCGGCCGAACCGCCGCAAGCACGGTCACCTGGGATTGCGGATACATCCGCCCGACGCCGCGGATGCAATACACCGCCTCCTCGTTCACCCAGCCCCTGACCGGGTTCTTTCGGCAGCTTCTGGGCACGCGCGCGGATCTGAAACCTCCGACCGGCTGTTTTCCGACTTCGGCCTCGCTGACGACGCACACCGACGACGTATGTCGCGAAAAACTCTACGCGCCCGCGTTCCGGTTTATCGGCCGGCAGCTGGCCGGGCTGCGCTGGCTGCAGCACGGCCGGGTGCAGATCTACGTGCTTTACATCGCGGCCACGCTGCTGGTTCTCCTGCTCTGGAAGCTGGACTAGACCATGACACTTGCCGGTCTGTGCCCGCCGCTGCTGGCCCTGCTGCTGGCCGTGACGGCTCTGGCGCGGGGGACCGGTAGCCTGTCCCTCTCAGGCATCTACCCGGCCGTGACCGCCGCCGCCTGGATCCAGTCCGGTCCCGCTTTGGGCATGGTGTCGGCCGCTCTGCTGGTCGTGTTCCTGGTGGAGAACGCACGCATTCCCGTGGACGATCCCAACACTCACCTGGAGCTGACCATGATCCACGAGGTCATGGTTCTCGATTACGGCGGTCCGGATCTGGCCTTCATCCAGTATGCCGCGGCATTGAAGCTCTGGGTTCTGGGGGCCCTGCTGGTGGGGCTCTGCGTGCCGGTGCGGACGGGGTCGGCGATGCTTGATCTGGGCACATGCCTGCTGGGCATGCTCGGGCTGGCGGTCGCCGTGGGCGTCATCGAGTCCACGATGGCCCGGCTGCGGCTGCTGCGGGTTCCCCACCTTCTGGTCGGCGGCGGCGCGATGGCGATCGTCGCCCTGGTGCTGACGGCGAGGTGAAGACATGAGCGCATGGCTCGAGCCGGTCCTGATCGCGGTGGTCCTGTCGAACCTGGCCTTGACCGGCCTGAGTTCGCTGGGGACGTGCGTTCGCGTGATGGCCCTGCAGGGCATGCTGCTGGGGCTGGTCACCGCCGGGGTGAACCGTGAAGGCCTGTCGGCCCACCTGCTGGTGCTGATCATCGGCACGGTGACGATCAAGGGCCTGCTGTTTCCCCGGCTGCTGCAGCGGTCGGTGCGCGAGGCCGGCATCCGGCAGGAAGTGGAGCCTTTCGTGGGGTTCGCCCCGTCGCTGATCCTCGGCACGCTGGCCCTGCCGCTGGCCATCTGGATCACCGGCCGCCTGCCGCGTGTCCAGCCGGCGATTCCCTGGCTGCTGGTGCCCACGGCGTTTCACGCGATCCTGGTCGGGCTGCTGCTGATCGTCAGCCGGCGCAAGGCCGTCACCCAGGTTCTGGGATATCTGGCGATGGAAAACGGCATTTTCATCTTCGGCGTCGGGCTTGCGCGGCAGGCGACGCTGCTGGTGGAAATGGGCATCCTGCTCGACGTGTTCGTGGCGGTGTTCGTGATGGGGATCGCGATCTTCCACATCAGCCGGGAGTTCGACCACATGGACACCGACCAGCTGTCCCTGCTCAAGGAATGAAGAAATGATCGCGGCACTGTTTCTGGTTCCCGCGCTGGCCGGCGTCGCGGCCCTGCTCATCCGGCCCGACACGCCGCGCGGCGCGCTGCTGCTGACCACGGCCGCGACCCACAGCGGTCTGACCGCGCTGGCCTGGCGACACCGGCCCGGACCCACCCTGGACGGCCTGCTGGAACTGGACGATCCGGGGCTGTTGTTTCTGGGCATCACCAGCGCACTGTTCCTGGCCACGGCCTTCTATGCGGTCGGTTATCTGCGACGCGAAATCCCCGACCATCGGACGGATCCGGACGAGGGCTTCCTGTCGACCCGCGCGCCGGAAGCGGTGTTCACGGGCTGCCTGCTGCTGTTTCTGGCGATGATGACGCTCGTCAGCCTCAGCGGGCATCTCGGGCTGACGTGGGTGGCCTTGGAGGCGACCACGCTGGCCAGCGCCCCGCTGATCTACTTCCACCGCCATCCCCGGTCGCTGGAGGCCACCTGGAAGTACCTGCTGATCTGCTCGGTCGGTATCGCCCTGGCGCTGCTGGGCATCTTCCTGGTGGCCGTGGCGGCCGCCGACCCGGCCGGGGCCACGGTCTCTGCTGACCAGCGAACTCGTCCGGCGCGGCGCCGGCCTCGAGGCGACCTGGCTGCGGCCGGCCTTCATCTTCCTGCTCGTGGGGTACGGGACGAAGATGGGCCTGGCACCGCTGCACACCTGGCTGCCGGACGCCCACAGCGAGTCGCCCTCGGCGGTTTCGGCGCTGCTTTCGGGCGCGTTGCTCAACTGCGCGTTCCTGAGCATCCTGCGGGCATACCAGGTTCTCGCGGCCGCGGGTTGTGCCGCCTTCGCGCAGGATCTGCTGGTGCTGCTGGGGCTGGTTTCCATGGGCGTGGCGGCGGTGTTCATCGTCGGACAACCGGATTACAAGCGGATGCTGGCCTACTCCAGCGTGGAGCACGTCGGCATCCTCGCTCTGGGCGTCGGCCTGGGGGGAGTCGGAGCCTTCGGGGCCATGCTGCTCGCCGTGAACCATTCGCTGACCAAGGCGATGCTGTTCCTGGTTGCCGGCAACCTCCTGGCCGCGTACGGCACCAAGTCGTGCCGCGAGATCCGCGGGGTCCTGGGCGTGTTTCCGTTCTCCGCGGGGCTCTGGCTGGCGGGTTTCCTGGCCATCACGGGTTCGCCGCCTTTCGGAACGTTCCTCAGCGAATTCACGGTGCTCAAGGCGGCCCTGGACGGCGGCCATACGGTGGCGGCCGTTCTGTACCTGGGCTTCCTGGGAGTCATCTTCGTCGGCATGGCGGGAGTGTTTCTTCAGATGGCCCAGGGCATGGCCGCCCCGCCCGCGACCGGCCGTCGGGCCCGCGAGACCGCCCTTTCGGTGCTGCCGCCGACCGCCCTCGGCCTGGCGGTGATGGGCATGGGGATCTGGATCCCGGCCCCGCTGCTGGACCTTCTGCATCGGGCCGCCAAGGCGCTGGGAGGCTTCTGACATGGCTGTGTTCCTCCGGCTCATCCTCCGCAACGGCACCTCGGCGCCGACCGATGACATACCCGTGCTGGCGGTCGATGCCTTTCGAGGCGCGATCCTCGAAGGCGTCGAGCGCGGGGCCCGAATCGCCTCGCTCTTCTGCGTTCCGGCGGCCGGCGAGAGCCTTCGCCTCATCGCGGTTCTCGCCGACGGCGCCGCCGGCGACATCGGGATCCAGGCGACGGACGTCGACGGGGAGTACCCCGCCCTGACGCCCGACTGCCCCGCTGCCAGCTGGTTCGAGCGTGAGATCGCCGAGCAATGGGGGCTTCGCCCCCTGGGCCACCCCTGGCTCAAACCGATCCGATTCCATCGTCCGTACCGACGCGTGCGGGACGCCGGAGTCCGCCACGGCGAATCAGACATCGAACCGGGCGTGACGGACCACTTCCAGGTGCAGGGCGAAGAGATCCATGAGGTGGCCGTGGGGCCGGTGCACGCGGGCATCATCGAGCCGGGCCACTTCCGGTTCCAATGCCATGGCGAGGATGTCCTCCACCTCGAGATCTCTCTGGGCTACCAGCACCGTGGCCTGGAGCGGGTTCTGCCGGGCGGACCGACGCCGCGAACCATCCACTACATGGAAACCCTGGCCGGTGACACGTCGATCGGCCATGCGCTGGCCTACGCCCAGGCGCTGGAGGCGCTGGCCACGGCGCGTGTGCCCGCCCGCGCCCAAGCCGTCCGGGGCATTGCCCTGGAACTCGAGCGTCTGGCCAACCACACCGGCGATCTGGGAGCCCTGGCCGGGGACGTCGGTTTTCTGCCCACCGCAGCCTGCTGCGGGCGCATCCGGGGCGATTTCCTCAACATGAGCGCCCTGCTCTGCGGCAGCCGTTTCGGACGCGGACTCATTCGCCCCGGCGGCGTCGCCTTCGACATCGACCCCGCCCGCAGGGACGATCTGGCCGGACGCATCGAGGCCGCCCGCCGCGACGTCGGCGAGGCCGTCGAGCTGCTGTGGAACACGCCGTCGGTCATGAGCCGCTTCCAGGAGACGGGCCGTCTCACGCGCCAGACCGCGACCGCGCTGGGACTGGTCGGCGTGGCCGCCCGGGCCTGCGGACTGGAGCGTGACAGCCGTCAGGAGTTTCCCGCGGGCATCTTCCGGTTCGCCCACATCCCGGTCTCGACGGCCGACAGCGGAGACGTTTTCGCCCGGGCCTTCGTGCGCTGGCTGGAGATTCAGCGGTCGCTGGCCTTCGTCGCCGACCAGCTTCGTTCGCTGCCGGAGGGCCGCGTTCGGGAGACCCCGTCATCGCTCCTGCCCGGGCACATCACGGTGAGTCTTGTGGAAGGCTGGCGGGGCGAGATCTGCCACGTCGTCATGACCGACGGTGCGGGCCGGCTGGGGGCGTACAAGATCGTGGACCCTTCGTTCCACAACTGGTTCGGACTGGCCATGGCCCTGCGCAATCAGCAGATCTCCGACTTCCCGCTGTGCAACAAGAGCTTCAATCTGTCCTACTGCGGACACGACCTGTAGAGGTGGCCATGCTGAGGATTCTGAACGCTCGACTTCGCCAAGGGCATCGGACCATCGGCTATCCGGACGCCGCGCCCGTCCTGCCGGACAGATTCCGCGGGCGGCCCGCGCTGCACGCCGCCCGGTGCGAGACCGGATGCCGGATCTGCGCCGACGTCTGCCCCACGCAGGCCGTCCAACGGCACGGCGCGGGGATCGCGATCGACCTTGGACGCTGTCTCTTCTGCGCCGACTGTGCCCAGGCTTGTCCGACGGGAGCCATCACATTCACCGGCGATCACAGGCTGGCCGCGAGAACCCGCGACGACCTGGTGGTGCGTGACGAGGTCCGCCGGCTGGCCCGGGCACTGGACGACGGATCCCGGCGGCTGTTCGGAAGGTCGCTCAAGCTGCGGCAGGTCAGCGCCGGGGGATGCAACGCCTGCGAGGCCGACCTCAACGTGCTGAGCACCGTGGTGTTCGACCTGAGCCGCTTCGGGATTCAGTTCGTGGCCTCCCCCCGCCACGCCGACGGTCTGGTCGTGACCGGTCAGGTGACGAGCAACATGAAGACGGCTCTGCTGAAGACCTACGAGGCGGTCCCGCCGCCGAAGCTGGTGATCGCGGTCGGGGCCTGCGCGATCTCGGGCGGACCGTATATCGGCCATGAGGCCTGCCTCGACGGGGCGGCAGCCTGTCTGCCGGTGGATCTGTTCGTGCCCGGCTGCCCCCCCCACCCCATCACCATACTCGACGGTCTGCTGAGACTGCTGGGAAGACTGGACGGCCGGGCCGGGGAGCACTGACCGACGCTCAGGCGCCATCCCGGCCTGCGGGTCGGACGAGGTTGGCGGTGGCCGGCGGACGCGAAACCTCGCGTCCGCGGGGCCTCCCGGGCATCGGGCGTACGGTGCTTCATCGGGTCGATCGAGACGTCGCACCGGCAGCTTCCCGCCCGGCGAGGGACCACTGGACCTGCCCCAGGGCGAACAGCATGCCAGCTGCCCATAAGGCCATTCAGGGCAGTGATTTGCGTTCGTCCGGAGGACCATCGACGGTCCCTGTCGGGGTACCGGGGGGAATGTGGAAAACCAGTGGATAAGCCCTTGGCACTTCGCCCGTCTGCGGGTAAAGTAGGCTTTGTCTATTTCCGTGGGTCGGCGCAGGCCCGCGGGAAGGCGCGCACGAGGCCCGGGCAGCCGGCGGTGCGAGCCACGAGCGAGGCCAAGGCCTCGAGTACCCGCCTTTCGCGGCGCGACCAGGGAAGGTCGGGGCACCAGGACAGGGAGGTCCGGCGCGATCCATGTATCTCAAGAAACTGATCTGCCAGGGATTCAAGAGCTTCGCCGACCGGACGGAGTTTGAGTTCCTGCCCGGCGTCACCGGCATCGTCGGCCCCAACGGCTGCGGAAAGAGCAACGTGGTCGATGCGATCAAGTGGGTGCTCGGCGATCAGTCCGCGCGCAGTCTTCGCGGCCGACAGATGATGGACGTGGTGTTCAACGGCTCGGGCACCCGCAAGCCCTCGGGCATGGCCCAGGTCGACCTGGTGTTCGACAACGCCGACCACCGGCTGCCGCTGGAGGCCGACGAGGTGACCGTCACCCGCCGGCTGTACCGCTCGGGCGAGAGCGAGTATCTGATCAACGCCCAGGCGGTGCGGCTGCGCGACGTGCGCGAGCTGTTCATGGACACCGGGGTGGGCATCGGCGCCTACTCGATCATCGAGCAGGGGCGTGTGGACGTCCTGCTGCAGGCCAACCCGCAGGAGCGGCGACTGATCTTCGAAGAGGCCGCGGGCATCAGCCGCTACAAGGCCCGCAAGCGGGAGGCCCAGCGCAAGCTGGACCGCGTCGAGCAGAATCTGCTGCGGATCGAGGACATCGTCGAGGAGGTCGAGAAGCGGCTGCGTAGCGTGAAGAATCAGGCCGGTCGTGCGCGGACCTGGCGCCAGTACGACGAGCAGCTGCGGGCGAAGCGCTCGACCTACGCCCTGGCCGAGTATCACCGCCACAGCCGCCGGACGGCAGAGCTGGAGGCTGAGATTGGTGGTCTGGCCGACGAGTCCACCCGTCTGCGGGCGGAGATCTCCGCCGCCGAAGCCCGTGACAGCCGGCTGCAGTCCGACCTGCTGAAGCTGGACGAGCAGATCCGCGAGCTGGACCACCAGGTATTGTCGGTGACTTCGGACATCACCGCGCACCGCGAGCGGGCCGAGCAGTCGCGGCAGCGGGTGACGGAACTGGGCGCCGTCCGGGACCGGGCCCTGGCCCGCCTGGCCGGCGAGCGGCGCCGCATCGCCGGGGTTCGCGAGCAGATCGAGCTGGAGGAGCAGGCCGCCGCGAGCCTGGAGGCCGAGTATCAGGCCGCCGGCGCGGTCGTCGAGTCGCTGGCCGGCGAGGACCGGTCCCTGGCGGCCGAATCGGCGGCCTTGCGCGGGCGCAGCGAGGAGGAGAAGGCCGCGGTCATCGACTCCATGCGGCGCGTCGCCCAGGCCCACAATCAGATCCAGTCGCTGGGGCAGCGCGGCGAGCAGCTTCAGGCCGAGCAGGCCCGGTTGTCCTCGCGCGAGGCGGAGGTGCTCGCCGAGCTCGACGAGCTCGGCCGGGCCCGCCGCGGGCTCGAGGAACGCGCCGCCGGTCTGGCGGCCGAAATCCGGCGGCACGAGGACGACCTGGCGGCGTTGTGCGATCAGGCCGCCCGCCTGGACGAGCAGCGCGCGACCCTCAACCAGGAGCTGGCCTCGGCGAAGGAGTACCGCAGCGGGCTGCTGAGCCGCCGCCAGCTGCTGGCCGAGCTGGACCGCAACCTCGAGGGCGTGGACGCCGGCGTCCGCGAGTTGCTGCACCTGAGAGAACGCGACGCTTCCGGGGGGACGTTCGGCTACGTGCAGGGGCTGGTCGCGGACCTGATGGCCGCAGACGTGGCCAGCGCCGCCCTGGTCGAGACGGCCCTGGGCGAGTTCGACCAGTACGTGGTCGTGGACGACAGCCGGGCATTCTTCGCGGATGCCGCGCGGCTGGCCGACTTTCCGGGCCGGGTGCGGGCGATCTGCCTGGACCTGCTGCCGCCGTTCATCGCCGGGCCGGATCTGTCGGGTCAGGAGGGCTTCGTCAGCGTCGCGTCGTCGATGGTGCGGTGTCCGCCGCAGGCCGAGCGGCTGGTCCGCCATCTGCTGGGGCGGACCATCGTGGTGCGAACGCTGGAAGACGCCCGGCGGATGCTGGCGAACAACCCGCCGATGTTCCGCTTCGTCACACTGTCCGGCGAACTGCTGGAACCCGACGGCCGCTGCCAGCTCGGGCCGGCCGGCTCGGGCACCGGACTGATCTCCCGCAAGAGTGAGCTGCGCGAGATCGATCAGCAGCTGGCCGAAGTCGATGAGCGGATCGCCGCGATGTGCGACCGCATCGAGCGGAGTTCGGCCGAGATCGAGGCGGTCGAGGGCCGCCAGGATGAGATCCGGGCGGCGCTGGCCGCTGCCCGTACGCGGGAGGTCGAGAACCACGCCGCGATCCAGTCCAACGCCGCCGCCGCCGCCCGACTCGAGCACGAGCGTCCGCTGATCGCCGGCGAGATTCTCGCGGTCCGCATGCAGCTGGAGGAGAACGAACGGCGCTCCATCGAGGCCGCTGAGGCCTTGGCCGCGCTGGAAAGGGAGGGCGCCGCCCGCGAGCAGCGGGCCCGCGAGCTGGACGCCGCCATCGAGGGACTGGCGGGCCGCCGCGCCGCCCTGGCCGAGCAGCTCACCGAGGCGAAGGTGGCCGTCGCCCGGCTCGGGCAGCGTCGCGGAACGCACGCCGAGCGGCTGCGCACGCTGCGCGACGCGCTGCGGGCCGGCGAGGACGCCCTGCGCGAGGCCTCCCGGGAGGCCGACGACGCCGCCTGCCGCATGGCCCAGGCCGAACGCGTCATCCTGACCGCCGAGGCCCGCCTGGCCGAGCTGTGCGGCCGGCAGGAGGAACTGGATGCCGAGGTGCGCGCCGGTCGACACCGCCGCGAGCACATCCACCTCGACCGTGAGCGGCTGGCCGCCGAGCTCAAGGCCCTGCGCGGTTCGCTGGAGGACACCGAGTCCCGGCTGCACGGGCTGCAGATGGAGCAGCACGAGCTGCGGGTGCGGATCGAGGAGCTTCTCTCCCGGACGCAGGCGGAGCTGGGCATCGACCTGGCCGCGGCCTATGCCGACTACCGCCACGAGGAGCAGGACTGGGAGGCGGTGCAGGCGGAGATCGAGGATCTCAAGGAGCGTATCCGCCGGCTGGGCAACGTGAACCTCGACGCGATCGCCGAGCAGGAGGAGCTGGAGAACCGGGCATCCTTCCTCACCGGCCAGCGCGACGACCTGAGGCACTCCAAGCGGCAGCTGGAGGAGCTCATCGAGCAGCTGAACCAGGAGTGCCGGGAGCGATTCACGACCACATTCGAGGCGGTTCGCGGGCACTTCCAGGAGCTGTTCCGCCGGCTGTTCGGCGGCGGCAAGGCCGACATCCTGCTCGAGCAGCCGCCCGAGGGCCGGGCCATGGACGTGCTGGAGGCGGGGATCGAGATCCACGCCCGCCCCCCCGGAAAGGAGCTTCAGAGCATCTCGCTGATGTCCGGCGGCGAGAAGACCATGACCGCCATCGCCCTGCTGCTGGCCATTTTCCGCAGCCGGCCGTCGCCGTTCGCGATCCTCGACGAGGTGGACGCGGCCCTGGACGAGGCCAACAACGAGCGGTTCAACCGCATCATCGGCGACTTCCTGGAGCACTCGCAGTTCCTGATCATCACCCACTCCAAGCGCACCATGACCATCGCCGACGTTCTTTACGGGGTGACCATGCAGGAGGCCGGCGTCAGCAAACGGGTCAGCGTCCGCTTCGCCGGGGCGGAGACCGAGGCCGCCGCCGTGGCCTGACAGAACTGTCCCGCGCGGAGGGCTCTGCGCCGCGGCGACCGAGGGGCCCGGAGCCCCCGGGGCGTACTGAACGGGGGAGTGACGTGAGGGCCGTCCGGCGGCCGTACGATCCGCCGCCGCAGACGGTTCTCTCGGGGGGCCGATCGCCTTGAGCGGGATTTGCCGCTGTGATATGCTCGCCTGAAGTGCGGCTCGCGGGCGCACTGTTGCCACCCATCGTCCGGCGGCCGCCGGCCTGCCGCAAACCATTTCGAGCCAGGGAGAACGTCGATGACCGACAAATCGTATTCTCTTCCCGTCGGATGCCGCTGCTGCACACTGAACCGTCGCCGGTTTCTGGCCGGATGTGCCGGCTGCGCGGTCGGAGTCTCCGGGTTGGCCCGCGCGGCCGGGCAGTCCGGGCCGGCCGGCGAAGCGACACGCAGGCCGCGGATCCGCGTGGTCTTCTCCCACGTCCCGTCCACCGGTCCGGTCTGGCCCAACATCGGGTACGACTTCGACACGCGCAAGCGCAAGCTGATGGAGCGACTGAGTGCCGCCTGTCCGAACATCGAGTTTCTGCCGGTCACGATGATGAACGAGGAGGATCTGAATCGGATCAGGGAGGCCGACGAGGAGGTCGACGGCTACCTGGTCTGGTTCGTGGGGCTCTGGACCGGCCAGTGCTACAGGATCGCCGCCCAGGGCAAGCCGACGATCATGGCCGACGACCTGTACGGCGGCTCCGGCGAGTATCTGATCGCCTATTCCGCCGCGCGCCGGGCAGGCCACAAGACCGTCGGGGTGTCCAGTTCGCGGTTCGAGGACCTCGCCGCGGTCGTGAAAACCTTCGAGCTTCTGACCCGCGACGGGGCCGGTCCGGAGGCCTGGATGATCGCGGCCGAGGCCGCGCGCCGGAAGACCCTCCCCCGGGCCGGCGAGCCGAAGCATGCGAAGGACGAGGTCCGCTGCGCCGAACCGGGCGAGGTGGTCAAACGGCTCGGGGAATCGACCATGCTGGTGGTCGGCGCCTCGAACCCGCCGCTGTCCGAGGCGATCACGAAGATCTTCGGCGTCCGCATCGTGCCGGTGGAGTTCGGCGAGCTGGACCAGGCCTGGTCGGCGGCCGACCGGGACCAGTCGGCCGCCTGGGCCGACCGCTGGATCAGGGAGGCCGAGAAGGTCGTGGAGCCCACCCGCGAGGAGATCGTCCATTCCGGGGCCATGTACCTGGCCATGCGGGCCCTGATGAAAAAGCACGGCGCCGAGGCGATCACCATCAACTGCCTGGGCGGCTTCTACGGCGGGCACATCCACGCCTACCCGTGCCTGGGCTTCACCCAGCTGAACGACGACGGGCTGGTGGGCGCCTGCGAGGCCGACCAGATCTCGACGATCACCATGATGGTGCTGGGGTACCTCACCGGCCGGCCGTCGTACATCTCGGACCCGGTCATCGACACCTCGACGAACCGCGTCATCTACGCCCATTGCGTCGCGCCGACGAAGGTCTTCGGTCCCGCAGGCAGGCGCAACGCCTATCACATCCGCAATCACTCCGAGGACCGCAAGGGAGCGGCGGTGCGCTCGCTGATGCCGCTGGACTGCCTGGTCAGCTCCATGGAGTTCCATCCGCTGCACAAAAACGTGGTCTTCCACCAGGGCGTGACCGTAGAGAACGTCGATGAGGACATGGCCTGCCGCACCAAGCTGGCCGCCGTGGTGAAGGGCGACATCGACAGGCTGATGACCCAGTGGGACCTCTTCGGCTGGCACCGCGTCACCGTGTACGGCGACGTCGCCGAACCGGTGGCGGAGCTGGCGCGGCGGCTTGGCATGACGATGCTGCAGGAAGCCTGAACCGCAGGTCGCTTGCGGCGACGAAGCGTTCCGGAATCGGAACGGCCGGACGTTCATCCGTTCAGCCGCGCGACCACCTCCGCCAGCCGGGCCCCCAGCCGCAGGACCGCCCGCTGCTGAGCCTCGTCGGCCAGGCGGTTTTCTGCCGCGAAAGCCTCGTGCGCCCGCGCGACCGCGACCTGCTCGGGCAGCACCAGCACGTTGATGTTGCCCAGAATGGCCCGCAGGTGCACCAGGCCGCGCAGCCCCCCCAGCGTCCCGGGCGAGGCGGACATGATCGCCGCCACCTTGCCGTTGAAACAGGCCAGCGGCGCTTCGCCGGGCTGCGGCCGCGAGAGCCAGTCGATGGCGTTCTTGAGCACCGCCGGAACCGAGCTGTTGTACTCCGGCGAGGCGATGAGGAGTCCCTGATGGGCCAGGAACGCCGCCCGCAGTTCCTTCGCCGCGGCGGGCAGACCGTCACGGGCCTCGAGATCCTCGTCGAACAACGGGAGCGGGTAATCGCGCAAGTCGATGAACGTCGTCTCCGCGCCGCCCTGGCGGGCTCCCTCGGCCGCCAGACGCACCAGGTGCTTGTTGTACGAATCCATCCGCGTGCTGCCGGCCAGGGCCAGAATCCTGCAGCCGCCGTTCACGATCAGCCTCCTTTCCGCGTGCCGGGGCCGGAAATGATAGCGCCCCGAAGCATCACGCGGCCACCGCACCGCAGAGCGCCCGCCGACCACGAGCGGGTCCGGCTAGGGCGATACCCCGGCAAGCGGGATGCGGAAATGGGCTTCGCCTGCGACCACCAGCAGTGTGCCGCCCCGCACCTGAACGCCGCTGACCGCGCCGGCCTGGGCGGAGGCCGGCACGTTCAGTCGCACCGCCTCGCCGACCGGCCGGCCGGTGCGCCGTTCGAGCATCCGCACCACGACCCCCGGCACCGGAGGCGCCTCCCGGGCATCGGACCCCGGCCCGGGAGGAGCGACCCCCGGTGCAGCCACTGAGGCCAGCACCACGACATCGGACGGCTGGCGGAAGAGGTCGGCGCTCAGCCAGGTTTGCGGCCCGATGCCCTCGGTCTGCCACAGGACCTGGCCGTCGGCGATCCGGATGGCCGCCAGGCCGAAGGCCGAGTGGCGATCCGCCCCGCGCCGCGGGTTCTCCGGCCGGTGGGCGTAGCCGTACACATAGAGCACACCGTCCACAACCGCCCCATCGATCACACCGTCCCCGCAGGCCGAGGTGCGCGCGGTCATCAGCCTCCGTCCGTCGGCCGCGGCGTGCAGACTGATCCGCCCGTCGCGGTCGGCGACCGCCAGACGATCGTCGGCCGGCTTGAAGAGCTGCACCAGTTCCCCCGGCATCTCGACACGCCACCGCTCGATGCCCGGGGCACCCAGGTCGTAGGCCGCAACGACCCGCTCCCCCGCCGGACCGCACACCAGGCCGTCGAACAGCGCCAGGTTGATCAGTCTCGCCTCTCCCGGGGGCTGAACCAGCCGGCAGGTGCCGCGCCGGGCGCCCGTTCGGGTGTCCAGCACCTCCACGCGGTCCAGCCCCGCCGTCACCGCGATCGTGTACCCTCCCCGCGACCGCACCGTCCACCACGCCGCATCCGGCAGCTGCCGCCGCCACCGCACGCGCGATCCGTCGTGCACCGGCGCCGCTTCGGCGATGCCGGCGGCGTCGAGACTCAACACCGTGCCCTCGCCGGCCCAGATGCAGGCATCCGAGCCGGAGCCTTCAGGACCGCAATCCGGTCCCGGGGCGAAAGGCCTGGACCACAGCCGCCGGCCGGTGGGCAGCCCCACGCCGTGCAGGCCGCAAGCGGTGTGCGCCGCCAGCGTCCAGCCGTCGGTCACCGCGAACAGTCCGGGCGCCGGCTCCGCTTCCCCGGGGCCGCCCGATATCCGGCGCAGCATCGCCGGGGTCCGCGTGCTCACCGCCAGCTCGTTCAACAACCGCATGTCCGCCGACCACAGAAGCTCGCCGCTGTCGAAGCGGTACGCCGTCACGGTCCGGCCGTCCCGCAACGTCAGGACCATGTCCTCCAGGCACGCGCAACCCGCCGTGCGCAACGACAGCAGGGCCTCGCCGGGATGGACCGTCACCCGCGGCCCGGCGGGAGGCGTTGCAGGCGGCAACCCCCCGGCACGCCCCGCGGCGGAGGGCGAGGAAGACAGCCGTTGCCGCAGTGCCGAAGCTGCCTGCCGTGCCGGAATCCGGGCGATCTGTTCCTCCGCCGCGGCGGACCATGGCAGCCAATGCTCCTCCAGTACATCCGCCGGCACGGGAGCGTCGCCCTCGGCCGTGAGCTCATCCAGCAACCGCGAGGCCGCCGCGGACACGGACAGGTCGTCCGGTTCCAGATGCAGAGCCGCCAGCCTCGCCCGGGCTTCGGCCCGGACTTGCGGGTCCTCCGCCTTCCGCAACGCCTCGCTCAGAAGCGCCTCGGCCTGCTCATACTGAAGCTCATTTCGCGCCTGCACGGCCGCCGCGAGCTCCGCCCGGCCGGCCGCAGGCCCCTTGACGACCCCCTCGGCCAGCCGGCGGAGCAGCACCGCTTCGTCCGCAGCCCCGATTGCATCGCGGATCCGCGCGACCACCGGCGCGGCCCGCTGCGCCGGCGGCAGCAGCTCCTGAATGTCGGCCAGCCGCTGCGCGGCCGCCAGGCGGGCCGTCTGTCGAAGGCCCTCCTCCACCTCGATCATCCCGTCGCCCGCGGGATCGGTGATCAGCGTCAGATAGCGGCGGCAGGCCACCAGCGGCCTGCCCAGGCGACGCTCCAGGTCGCCCGCCGTAAGTGCCGATAATATGACATCTTCCGGCGAGCGAGCCGCCGCCGATGCCTGCTCGACCTGCCGCAGCGCCGCTTCGCCGTCGTCGGTGCCCGCGGCCTCATCCAGCAGACACAGCACCTTCAGGTGCGCGGCCTGCGCGAAGCGCCGCGGGTCCTCCCGTTCCAGCGAATCGGGAAGCCCCGCCAGCACCTCCAGCGCCCGGCGATGACGGCCTTCCAGCCGCTCCAGCCAGGCCAGCCGCAGGGCCCGCGAGGCATCGGCAGGGGCCTCCGCGTGCGCCCGGACCGCCTCCTGGTAGCCCTGCTTCAGATCGGGGTAGCGGCTGACCTCCAGCAGCGCGGCGTCGTACAGCGAGCCGCGCCACGCCAGCAGGTTGCCCGGGGCCGCCCCCTGCACGGGATCCGTCCCGCCGAGCGGCTCGCCGGTACCGGCGTCGAGGATCACCAGTCCGTCCCATGTCGGCAGAAACAGCCTCCCGCCGGAGAGAATGCCCCGGCCGGAAGGATCCCCCACGGAACGCCGCCAGATCACCTCGCCGGTGGCCGGATCTACCGCCGCGGCCTCGCCGCCGCCCAGCCAGACCCGCCCGGCGTCCACGGCGATGATGTGCGTGCAGCGGCCCCTGGGCACCCGCACCCGCGGCCGCCCGCTGAATCGGTCGAAGCCCACCAGCAGATGTGCGTCGGTCGGCGCCAGCCAGATCGTGTCGCCTCCGACAACCGGCGACGACGGCAGCCACCCGACGCGCGGCGGCTGCTCGGCGTGGTCGGCATATCGGGACGCCCACAGCACCGAGCCCTCGGCCACATCCATCGCCAGCAGCAAACCCCGGCCGGTGGGCAGGTAGGCGACGCCGTCGGCCACGCAGGCCGGCAGGGCGGTCAGCGACTCGAAAGGCGCCCCGCCGATGCCGCACAGATGCACATGGCGACGGCAGCGGCCGGTGGCCCGGTCCAGGAAGACGGCATGCAGGTCGTTGTCCAGACGCCCCACAGCCAGCAGTTCGTCCCCCACCGGAACCGGCGCCCCCATGAACTGCACCGCCCCCGGCGCATCGTCCCCCGCGAAGGTGTCGCTGACCCACACGGTCGAGCCGTCCGCCGCAGACAGAGCCACTACCGCGTTGGGGGTGAACGGCGCCGCCGGCACCTTGCCGCCCGGAGCGTCCCGGGCCTCCCACACCGGCCAGATCAGCGGTGGGTCCTCGGGCCACTGCACCGCCAGCACCAGGTCGCCGGCCTGCGTGAGCTGGGCCGCCACCGAATCGAAGAGCAGCCGGCGCACCTCCGGCTGGCCGTGGAGGGCCTCGATCTGCACGCTGACCGGGGCGTCGCGGGGCGGCGACGTTCCCCGGCCGCGATCCTCAAGCTCCACCAGCCCGCCCCGCCCCTCTCCCGGAATGCAGCGCCACAGCGGCTCGAAGCTCTCGGGATCCAGTCCCAACACCGCCCTGCCGGCCCGAACCGCGACGATCCGCGAAGTGGCCGTGACCGACGCCACCGGCCCCAGCCCCCGCCGGCGGGCATATTCCCGAACCATCGGGGCGTCGATCGGCGGCGCCAAGGCCGACAGCGGCACCCGCCAGGGAAGCCCCGCCAGCAGCGTCGGCTCAACCGCCGGCATCCGGCCGTTGCGGGCCGGCGAGCCTCCGGCCATCGGCCATTCATCCGCCGCGGCGGGCGCTGAGGCGGCTGCGGCCGAGCGGACGTAACCACTCCAGGCCTCCCGAAGGCTCGGCGGCGTCTCCCCGGCGGCCGCAAACATTTCCTCTGCCGCCTCCGGACGACCCAGCGCGGCCAGGCAGACCGCCAGTCGCGCGGGGACCACCCATCGCGGCAGGTCGCTGTCGGGATAGTGATTCTTCAGAAACACCAGCAGCGCCGCCGCCTCGTGGAAGCGCCCCTCGTCGATCCACCAGTCGGCCAGCGTGGCGGCGGCCCGGGCCCCGACGCGGGTCGGCAGCAGTCGATCGGTGATGGACCGCAGCAGAGCCTCGTCATGGTCGGTCACCGCACGCTCGAACAGCGCCGCGGCCTCGTCGTCGTGCAGCAGCCGGTATGCGGCCAGCCCCTCCGGCGGCAACGTGGCAACTCGCCGCCGGGCGAACCGCCGCGCGGACTCAAACAGCAGATCGTCGTCGGTCAGCAGGTGCGCTCCGGCCAGGTCCATGATCCGCTGCAGCGAATCGACCGCCAGCTTCCAGTCCTGCCTGCGGATGCCCTCGTTGGCCCGGCCCAGCAGCGCCGCGGCCTCCTCGGACGGGCGGATCACCGCGGCATAGGGGTCGGCCGAGGGACCGGGCGAGGGGGGCTCCGTCACGGTCTCCGGCGCCGCGGGATCGGTCGGTCTGGAGGCGGCACGACGCAGCCCCGGCTGCAGGACCGGCGCCGACTGCGGGCCGGGGGATTCCGCGGGCGCCGGCGGCTGGCCGGAAAACAACTCGGGCGCGGCGACCGCCAGCGCAACGACCGCCAGCAATGCTGGCCGGCACGATCGCTGTCGCGATATGACGACTCCGTCAGCGCGCATCATCCACCGGCGGAATGATATCCGTGCCGGCAAGACGATGCACACGTCCCGAGCCCGTCCCGCAGCGTGCGGCACGACCGTCCGCATCTCCAGGCCCGGCGGTCTGGGTTTGGACCCCGTTCCGCGGCGGCCGACACCCCCGCGGTCCGCCCGGAACGGCATGCTGACGTCGCGAACCGCGCCTGCTCCCCATTCGCCACGTCCCGCACTCCGGGAAGATCGCTTGACTCCATGATCGCAGGCGGGTCTGATGGTACAGCGTTGTCGCGGGGAGTGTCGCCCCGCCGCCTGCGGAGCCGGGAGAACCCGCCCATGGGCATCCGGAAAACCGGCGTCAGACCGCCCGGGGTGATCGCGGCCGCAGGCGTCGCCTCGACCATGCTGATTCATGTCGGATTCATGCTGGCCTGCCGGACACTGGAGATGCAATTGCTCAGCCTCGGCCTGCTTTTCGGCATCCTCGCGGGAGCCCTTCTCGGCGCCGCGTGCGGCGCGGCGTACGAACGTCGTCGCAGGACCATGGCCGCCTCGCTGCAGACCCCGCCGCCGGACGCTGCGCCGTGCGCCTGATCACCACGCTGCAGGTCATGCGGATGTTCGCCCGGATGGCCGGGCGCGTGCCGGCCGGACACCTGCTCTACCTGCTGCGCCAGATCAGCCGCGAGAAGCCCCACCGTTTCGGCGGTCGGACGCGGATCAACACCTTCTTCCCGCCCTGCCCGTCACCGGCGTTCGACCGCTTCTGCGACGCTGTGGCCGGGCGGCGGCGGGTGCCGTATTCAACCTACATCGCCGTCACCGGCAACTGCCCCTTTTCCTGCGGACACTGCAGCTACGCCGGCCGCGAAGGATCTCCCCTGACCGGCCGGCAGTGGCTGGACGTCATCGGGCAGGTCAAGCGCCTCGGAACGTGCACCCTCGGACTGACCGGCGGCGAGCCTCTTCTGCGGGACGACCTCGAGGAACTCGTTGCGGCCGCATCACCCGAGATGGCCGGCATCATCTTCACCACCGGCCACGGACTGACCGCCGGCCGGGCGAGGCGGCTGGCCAGGGCCGGCGTCGCCTGCGTGACGATCGGGCTCGAATCGGCCGACGCGGCCGTCCATGACCGGGTCCGCGGCGCGGCCGGCTCGTTTGCCGCGGCCGAGCGGGCGGCCCGGCTGTGCCGCGATGCCGGGATCTATACGGCCGTCTCGATCATGGCCACCCGCGAGCGAATCGCCGACGGCACGCTGGAGCGGGTGTACGAGCTTGGCGAGCGATGGGCCGTGGGCGAGTTTCGCGTGCTCTCGCCCGTGGCCACCGGGGCCATGGTCGGCTGCGCCGCGGTCATGCTCAACGAGACCGAGCGCCGGGCGGTCATCGAGTTTCACGAAAGCCATAATCGCCGCCGCCGCGGGCCGGCCGTGGCCGCGTTCGCCAGACTGGAGTCGCCCGAGCTCTTCGGCTGCGGGGCAGGCTACCACCATCTGTTCATCGATGCGTCCGGAAAGGTCTGTCCGTGCGACCTGACCCCCCTGAGCTTCGGCGACGTGACCCGCGAACCCCTCGCGGAGATCTGGCGGCGGATGGGCGCGTGGTTTCCCCGCCCGCGCCGCGCGTGCCTGATGGCGTCGCTGGCCGAAAAGACGGGCGGCCTCGCCCCGCCGCTGCCGCTGTGCCGCGAGCGGAGCGAACAATGCTGCCGACCGCCTGAGCCCGACGAGCCCCTCCCCGAAGGCTATCGCCGCCTGCTGCGGCCTTCAGACCGCCAGATCGGCCGTCGCGGCGATGCCGACCACGACGTACTCGAGGTACAGCGCGATGATCGCCCGCCGGGGCGGCAGGAAGACTGAGGCCACCGCCGGCGCGACGGCACCGCCGATCACGCCCAGGTAGATGCTTCCGCAGCCGGCGAATCCCGGTCCGATCAGCACAACGGCGCCCAGCATCGTCGCCGCGGACGACACGCGCCGCGCGGCCCGCGGATGGCGAGCCACCCAGCCGGGCCGTGCCGCCACCAGCCGATCGCCGGGGATGTCGCGGATATCCTTGAGGATCTCGTAGGCGAAGCTGGTCGCGAACAGCCAGGCGGCGAAGAACCACAGCGTCGCGACGCGGTCGCCGGCCGGACTGCCGACCTGCAGCACGGCCAGCGGGTAGATGCTGGTCGTCAGCGCGGCCACGGCGATCTGCTTGCCGATGCCGACATGCTTGGAGACCAGGTCGTACAGCACGAGCCCCCCCGCCACGCAGGCCAGACCGGCCGCGAAAGCACCCCGGCCCGTCGCTGCCAGCCCCAGCCCCGCCGCGACCAGACACGCCGCCCAGGCCGTGGCCGCGACCCGACCGACGCGCCCGGCCGCGATCGGGCGATCCGGCGCGTTGGTCTGATCCACGCGCCGGTCGCAGACGTCGTTGAATGCATAGCCGGCCGCCACCACCAGGGACAACGCCAGCGAGGGCACGACCACCTCCGCCGGCGACCATTCCCCGCCCCGCGCGTACACGATGGTCAACCCGAGGATGAACCCCATCGGCAGCGCGTAATACCAGCGGCAGAGCCGGAGCAGACACATCGGTCTCTCAGCCGCGTGCCACACGAGCCACCTCGTCCTCTTCCGCCCCCGGCAGCCGCGACGTCACCTCAAGGTACCGGTGCGTGATCGGCACGCCCTCGGGTGTGCGGTATCGTTGCTCGAGGATCTCCGCAAAGCGCGCGAAAACCCGCTCGCGGACCTCCGGGGCGGCCGCGAACTCGAAGCCGGCCGCCGCCCCGGTGGCGATGAGACGCTCCACGGCCTGGCGACCGCCGGGCACGTGGTACGTGCGGCTCCCGTCCCGGCAGTAAACCACGCCGAGCCCGCAGAACCGCATGGCGGCCGCCGCCGCCGCGGCGTTCGGCAGAAAACGCACCTTCATGGCGTGGCGCAGCGACTCGGGATACTCGGCGAAGGCAAGCAGCGAACACCACAGCACCTCGGCCAGAGAGAAGGTGGTGTTGTCGATGATCCCCAGCCGCCCTCCGGGCCTCAGGACGCGCGCGGCCTCGCGGATCACCCGCAACGGACGCGAATAGCCCAGACCCCACGCGCAGGTAATCACGTCGAGGCTCCGGGCGGGACAAGCCGACAGGTAATCGACCATGTCGGCCTGCACGAACCCGCAGCGCCGGCTGTAGTGCCGACGGGCCGCCGCGAGCATGCCCGCCGAGGCGTCCACGCCGGTCACGCGTCCGCCGGTCAGCTCGGCCAGACGATCGGTCGCAAAGCCCGTGCCGCAGGCCAGGTCCAGGCACAAGGCCCCCGGCGGCGGGGCAAGCCGCTCCAGCATGGCCAGCGTCAGCCCGCGCATGTGACTGGTCCAGGCGTCGTCGTAGCCGGCGGCGATGCGGTCGTAGCTGTCGGTCACCAGCCCGGCCGAAATCCGCGCCGGCCGCAGCATCAGCGCGCCGACCCGAATGACGAGCCTCAGCCAGTGCCGTCTTTGCGACATCCTCGTGCCGGTCCCTGCCCTCAGACCCGATCCGAACCGTCCTCGTCTCCAGCGATGTCAGGCAGGATAACCTCTCGCCGCGCCCCAGGCCATCCACGCCGGAATGAGGGCCCGACACGCACCGCTTCCGCCTCGACGCCGCCCGCAGAGTCGAAGTCCTGCAATCCGCAGGGAAACAGGCCCTGCGGGCTTGTCATCGCGTGAAACGCACCTCAGTCTGCGTCCTGCGCCCGGGGACCGATCCTGCGCCCGCGAGTCCGACCGCAACGGAGCCATCCGATGATTCCACCGGCCAACCGCATGGGCCCCGTGCTCACCGCCCTGTTGACAGGTGCCTTCATGACCACAACCGCCACCGCCCGGGAAACGCCCGAAACCGCCGGCATGATGTGGCTCGACGCCGGACCGCAGACGCCCGACACCTACGTCGCCTTCCGCGGCACGTTCACGCTCGACCGCGACAGGCAGATCGAGCTGCGCACCATCGCCTCCGGCTGGTGCGTGGCCTGGCTCGACGGGGAATACCTCCTGGAAGGCCCGGACCGCTTCGACCCGGCTCACCCGCAGTACCAGGTCACCCGCGCGCAGCTCCCGGCCGGCCGCCATGTGCTGGCCGTGCAGGCCCATCACATCGGCGTCACCACGCGGATGCTCGTGGACATGCCGGCATTCCTGCATGCCCGCCTGCTGGCCGACGGGGCGGACCTGCCGACGGCCTGGAAATGCGCCCGCCTGCCGGGCTACGCCTCCCAGGTACGCCGCACGTCCTGGGTCTGCATCCGCGATTTGACCTGGGCCGGAACCACTTTGTCCTGCGGCTGATCCCCGGCTTCCTGCCCGGCGCGGATGGCATCGTGCCGCTGCCGGGCGACCAGGACGCCGTTCGGGTCAGTTGGCGGCGCCGGCCCGACGGCCTGCACTACCGCCTGCAGACCGATGCCCCCCTGACCCTGCACCTGGACAAACCCGAAGGGTCCGTCGCAACCGTGCAGGATACTTACGAAACGGTCCTCACAGACCGCAGATGAAGACTGAACTCCTTACAAGCCTTTGTGGGAAAACAAGTTAAGCGCGTCCAGGAAATCCCGCCGACCCTGCCTCCAAACAAGGGTTATCCTTAAGGCTGAGCCCCCGAGCACCCGCGCGGACCGCCCGGCGCTTCCATGTCGAACCTCCGGGCGGATTCACCGCGACCAGTCGGGCCATCGCCGAAAGGAGTGTTCCGTCATGACGCTGGCTTCGTTCCTCGATGAACGCGGCATCAACTACGAGCGCCACGCCCACGCCACCGCCTTCACCGCCCAACGCCTGGCGGACGCCGAACACGTCTCGGGATACATGGTCGCCAAACCGGTCGTCGTTCGCGGTTCATCGGGGTTCGCGATGTGCGTGGTCCCCGCTCCACTGCATGTTGATCTGCAGCGGGTCCGCGCGCTTCTCGATGATCCGGCCGTCCGGCTGGCCACGGAGGAGGAAATGGCCCAGCTCTTCCCCGACTGTGAACTGGGCGCCGAGCCGCCGGTCGGCTGCCTCTACGGCCTCAAGACCATCATGGATGACCGGCTCCGGGAGGACGAGCACCTGGTCATGCAGGCCGGCACCCACATCGAGGCCATCCGGATGCGTCGCGAGGACTTCGAGAAGGTCTGCCGGCCGATCGTGGCCCATATCGCCGCCCGGGCCTGAACCGCCGACCGCTCCGTCATCCCCCGATTTCGTCCAGCACGCGTGTCGCCCACGCCGGCCATGAACGGCGCGCCGTCTCCACATGCCGTCGCCGCGAGTAGTAGTAACCCGCCAGCCCGCCCTGGAAGGCCGCGCTCAGCAGAACCACCAGCCCGTAGAACACGCGGGTCAGCATCGGCCCCAGCGCCGCGATCTGCTCCACCTGCTCCTGCAGCGACGGCACCTGTGAAAGCTGGCTCCGCACCTCTTCGGAGACTATGCCCCCGGCCCCCGCCCCGGCGTCGATCATCTGCAGCACGCAGTAAACCGCGATCACGGCGAACAGCCCGAGCTGGTTGAGCGCCAGCTGCTCGGCCGCGCCGCTCTCCGCGCGGCGCATACGACCCGCGCCGTGCCACTCCACGAGCCCGGCTGCGCAGAGGCAGCCGACGATCACCAGATTCGTCAGGCTCGGCATGAAAAACACGACCGGCACGCCGGCCAGGCCGATGATCAGCAGCGTCCAGGCCGAAAAACGGGCCGTGGCCGCCGCCGCCCGCAAGGGCCTGCGCGCCGCCGAGGCCTCCCGGAGAATGCGGAAATGCTCCTCGCTCAGCGGCGACGCCTCCATGCCGGATGCGGCCGCGGGCGACTCCCGCGGACTCAACGGCCGTGCCGCCGGCGCCGAATACGATCCTTCCCGGAACTCCACCATGGGACGCACCCCGGGCCGCAGGTTCGGACGGATCGGACATGACGGCGCAGGACCGCCTGTCGTGACCCGGAAACCGTCGCTTTTCGCCTGTCACCTGCGACGGCCGGCAGGGGCGCCCGCCGCTACAACGCTTCGCACCACCGATCGCCCGGCAGGGGCGCCGGCCGCCGCCGGAAACCTGCTGCTTCAAGCCGTACTGCCGCAACCGCCGGGGAACGTTCCTGGCTACTCCCGCCGGGCGGCGTTCTTGCGCAGATTCAGGATCAGCTCCACCTCGCCGGGCGTGCGGCCGAGATCCCGGGCGATCTCCACCGGCGAAAAGCCCGCATCCGCCAGCTCGTAAACCACGGCGTGACGGGCCTCGTGGGATTCGGGCTCCGCCACCGGCCCGCCGGCTTTCGCGGACGTCTCACGGCTCAGACGGTTGAGCACCGCGATACGCCGATCGGCGTCCCGCAGGACCGCCTCCAGCTTGGCGAAACGGGTGTCGATCTCCGCGCTGATCTTGCGGGAAAGGTCCTGCAGTTCGACCAGCAGCTCCTCCATGTCGCGGCGGATCCGGGCTTCGCCTTGGGGCACCGACGGCGCCCGCCGAACCGGCGTGTCCTCCGGCGGCTCCCAGCCACGGCGGCCCAGACGGCGGCGCAGCGACAGCATCAGCAGGAAGGCCGCCACCGCCAGGACCGCCAGCGGCACCAGGCTTTCATTCGAGAGGAAGCTCGTCAGCAGCGGTTCCAAAGGCCAGCGCACCGGCGCTACCTCCACGCCTCTCCCCTACGTCGCCGCCGCCCGGCCGCTCGGTCGGCATGCCGGCCATCAACCCTGCCCCCGCGCCCGCCAGGCCTCCATCGCCAGGGCCATCACCTCACGCAGAGGCCGCCCGCTCCGCTCGGCGGCGGCGCGGCAGTCCTCGAACTCCGGGGACGCCGAAACCGGCTCCCCGCCCCGCCGCCCCACCTTGATCCGCACCGGTCCCACGGGCGTCTGCACCGTCTCGATCGACCGGGCCAGCTTGCGCCGCCCGGCCAGGCAGCTCCGAACGCCGAACGTGGTCGTCTCGGCGAACAGCACCGCCTCGATCTCGTCCCTCAGGGCCGGCGGGGCCAGCACCGTCAGCAGCGTGCCCGGGCGGTTCTTCTTCATGTAGATCGGCGAAGTGAACACGTCCAGTGCACCCGCGGCGAAAAGGCGGTCGTACACGTGGCCGATCACCTCCCCGGTCACGTCGTCCAGGTTGGCTTCCAGAACCAGGATCTCGTCGGCCTCCTCGCCCGCCCCCTCCCCCGCCCGGCCGACGAGCAACCGGAGGATGTTCGCCCGGGTCTGCCCGTCCCGGCGACCCGCCCCTACCCCGGTCTGCTCCAGGACCATGGCCGGCATCGGCCCGAATCCTGAGGCCAGTGCGGTCAGGATCGCCGCCCCGGTGGGCGTGGTCAGCTCCCCGGATTCCTCGCACGCCGCCAAGGGCACGCCCCGCAGGAGCTCGGCCGTCGCCGGGGCCGGCACGGGCATCAATCCGTGGTCGCAACGCACCGTGCCGCTGCCGACGGGTATCGGCGAACAGTACACCCGCTCGATGCCCAACATCTCCATGGCGATGCAGGCCCCGACGATGTCCACGATCGCATCGATGGCCCCCACCTCGTGAAAATGCACTCTTTCCGGCTCAGTGCCGTGCACCCGGGCCTCGGCCTCGGCCAGCCGGGTGAAAACCGCGACCGCCTCCCGCCGAACGCGGTCCGACAGCGCCGCGCGGTCGATGATCTCGCGGATGTGCCGCAGGTGGCGGTGCGGCCGCGGTGCGCCGGGCTCGAGTTCCACGGTCACCTGCGTGGCGGCGAAGCCCTGCTTGCGAATTCGAGAGGCCTCCAGCCGATATCCCCCTACCCCCAGCCCGGCCAACCGGCCTCGCAGGGCCTCGACGTCCAAACCGAGTTGGGCCCCGGCGTCCAGACATGCCGCCAGGATCATGTCCCCGCTGGCCCCGCTGAAACAGTCGAAATAGGCGATTCGCATGGGCATCCCGGCCACGTCCGGCGCCGCGGGCGTGATCCGGCCCGGGCTGCCCATCCCCCCGGCGCCGTCGCCGGACCCGGGCATCAGGCCTTCGGACCGCCCGCCTCGCACCGCCCGACCGGAGTCTATGTCAGCCCCCAAGGCTTTTCAAAGAACCCCGGCTGCCGATCGTCAGCCTCAAACCGCCCCTTGCAGCCCACAGACGCCCGGAGTCGATGCTCGTCGCGCTCCATCTGGAGCCACGCCGAACTTGCGGCCCACAGACGCCCGGAGTCGATACCACGACCGCACATCGCAGGATGAACGGCCTCGGCGAAAACGCACCGACGCCATGCCTGCGACCCCCGACCTGCCTGCCGGTATTCAGGTTGACGCCTCCAGGCGGTCTTGGTAAACCTACCTTCCGGCGGCCCCCGGCCGGTTCGGTGGAAGCGCGCCTTCGCCCGAAGGGTGCCCGGTCCTCGACGGCGTCCGTCATCGCGCGGGCCACCGGACGGGTGGCCGGGGGACGCGTTCCAACCGACCCTCAGACGCCACCCGGCTTGCGATGGTCCTGCGACCGCGGAGTTCCCATTGTGAAACGACACCTGACCCTCGCGATACCCGTTGCCCTGATCGTCATCGGCATCGCCGCCGGCTTCTTCACGGCCAGCGCGCTGGAGTCCCCCCGCTCCAGGCTTCTGCGGCTGATCGAGCCGGACATCGAAGCCGCCCAGCGGATGCTGCAGGACTACGACCCCACGGGCATGCGGCTGGCCACGCTGCTGGGGGAACCGGGGGGCCAGGAGGCGGAAATCGACTCCGAGCAGTGGCGCGAGTTTCTGGCCGCCGGCGAGGAACAGGCCGGCCTGGGCGACGCACTGCGTGCCCAGGAACGCACCCTGCGGGAGCTTCTCGAGAAGCGGTTGCGGATCGACGGTACCACCGTCGCCCCGCCGGCGGTTCCCAATCCCGCCGAGGCCTACCCGCAGTTGCTGCAGAAACTCGAAAACAACGGACGCCGGCTCGAGGAGGCACTGCGAAGGGTCCAGGCCGCCCTGTCCGCCACCGCCGGATCCGGCGAAAGCGAGGTTCGGGGCGACAGCAGCCCCGCTGCCACGCACCTGGAAGCCAGACTGCTTTACCATCAGGCCGACCTGCTCCAGCGCCGCGCGGCCCTGCATCGCGCGCAGGCCGAACGCCACCGCGGCCGTGTCGCTGAGCTCGTGCGCCCGTTCCGCACGCTGGCCGCCGAATTGCACTCCCTCGAAGCCGAACTCGCCGGCAGCGAGGCCGGCCTGGCCTCGGCGAGCCGGCCTGCTGCCGCACCTGAGCCGAAAACAGGCGCTTCGCCGGCTACACACCGCCCCGGTGCCATCGCCCGGTTTTTCTCCAGCATGTTCTCAGCCGGCCGGGGCGATGCTGAGACCGATGCCCGCCCCCCGGCCGAAGCGGCCGCCGAAGCGCCCCCGCCCCCGGCCCCGGACGAACCCATCAGGCTCAATGCCGTCCCATCCATGGCCCGGCTGATCGAGGAACGCCGGACCATGCGCGGCCGTACCGAGTCCGAGCTTCGGGAGGCTCAGGCCGTTGTCGAGGAGCTCCAGGGCAAAGTCCGTGATCTCGAGGATCGTATCGCCCAGGCCCGTGCGGCCGCTGCCGAGGCCGAGCAGGCCATGCTCGCCATGGAGAAGAACCCGCCCGACCCCTCCGATCCGGCCGCCACCGAAGCCTTCGTGACTGAGTACGAAAGACTGGCCGCAGAGCATCGCCGGGCCGGAAACGAAGCCGCTATCCTCAGCCAGGGTGCCGTGCGAAACGCCCGCCCCGACACTCAGGACGACGAACTGCTGGCCACCGCCCCTCTGGTGCCGGTCCGGCCGGACCTGCCGATGCAACCCGAACGCGGCCTGGAGGCGCTGAAGACCGATCTGGCCGTAGCCCGGGGACTGGTCGAGACCCGGCAGGCCCTGATCCAGGAACTCGACCGCCAGATCGCCGAGCTGGAAACTCGTAACACCATCGTCAAGGATCGCACCGGGCGCGTTCGCGCCGCCCAACAGGAACTGGCCGCCCGGGCCGCAGAGGATGCCGCGGCCGCGATGGCTGAAAGCGCCGAGGCCGACCGACTCGAACAGGAGGGCATCGAACTGGCATCCGGGCAGGGGCTGCGGGCCGCGCAACGCGCCCGCCGGGCGGCCGAAGCCGCCATACGCGAAGCCGGCGACCTCAACTCGACCAATCCCCCGGATAAGCCCAATCCGCGGCTCGACCTTCTCGCGAAGGCCCGCTTCACTACCGGCCACGCCCAGGCCATCGAGGGCGATCTGAACCTCGTGATCGCGACCGTCTACGCCCGGAAGGCTGATGACCTTGAACAGACCGTCCGCATGAATGCCCTCCTGGCCAAGATGGGGGTCCCCCCGGTTCGATCCGCCGCGAAGTCGGACGCATCCGCGGCCTCCCCCTCGCAGGAACCCGAAACCCCCGCTGAGGCCCACGAAGAACCTGCGAAGCTGGAGGCCCAGCCGCAGCCCGCCTCAGCCGACCAACCTGTAACGGGCGGGGAAGCTTCCGCGGCTCCGGCCGACGCCGCTGACCGGAACCCGGCCGGTTCCGCCGAACAACCGGATGCCACCCGGAACGCCGCCGACGAGTCCGACAAGGCGGACGCGCCCGAACCTGGCGAGCCCGGCGACGCCGGTTCCCCCGAAGCTCCGGAAGGCGGCAGCCCGCCGGCCGCGGAGGAGCCCGAGGTCGCCGACAACCAGGAGCGCGAACCCAGTCCGCAAGCCGAAGAATCCCCGCCGGGCGTCGAGGACGTCTACGGCCAGATCGACCCGTCCAGGGCGGCCACCCTCGCCCGTCAGCTGGCCAACACCCACGCTCTTGCCGCCTTGGAAGCGTATCAGCAGGCCGCCGACGGCCTGGGCAACCTCTGGGTCGTCCACGCCAACATCGCCGCCGTGAAGTTCTTCCTCGCCGGGCTGGCTCCCGCGGCCGAGAGGCCGCAGCTTCTGGAACAGGCCAGGAAGGAATACGACCGGGCCCTCAGGAACCGCGAGGATCGGCCGGAGTTCGCCGCATACGACCAGGCTCGCCGCCAATTGATCCTGACCACCGGCGGCGAGCTGCCGCCCACGCCCTTGGGAACGCCTCAACCTCCGCCCGAACTGTCCGAAGCCCAGCAACCCCGGGACCGCACGCCGGATGAGTCACCGCTCGAGACTGAACAATCGGAGGCTGAAGAGCCCGAGAACTGAGACCGGATCATTCCGCCATGCAACCCTCCGGGGAAAAAACGCCTCTCTGTTTGCCCGGAGAGCCCCGATTCCGGCCCGACCCGGTGCGTCCACCCGGAGCCTCGTGGTTCGTACCGGCCGGCCTGGCGGCATTGCTGCTGGCCGGTCCGCTCCACGCACACCCGCTGGGCAACGACAGCATCACGCATTTCAGCGTCCTGCACCTGCACCACGACCGGATTGAACTGGATCTCCTCCTGGACCTCGCCGAAAACCCCTCGCAGGCGGCGCTGCGGGCCGAGATGGACGCCGACGGCGACGGCGTGGATTCTCCACTGGAACAGAACGCCTGGCTCGATCGCAAGGCCGTCGAACTGGCCGCCGATCTGCACCTGAGGGTCGACGACCGCCCCTGGCCGCTGAAACCGGTCAATCCCCCGGTTTCCACCGAAGGCTCAGCCCCGGCACCCGCCAGTCGTTTCATCATGAAGATGCCGGGCTTCGCGAACATGCCCACCTACCGGCTGATGATCCGGTATGTCGCTCGGCCGGATCAGCCGCTTGCACCGGGCATCTACCGGCTTGTCTATGAGGACGCCACCTATCCCCGGCAGCCGGGACTTGCCCGAATCCTCCTGGATCGTCCCGGCGACCTCGAAGCCCTCGATCCGCGGCCGCCGTTCTGGAACGAGGGAGAAAACCCCTTCATCTACGAACAATACGACCCGGCCCATCTTCCGCAGGAACGCCGGGGCGAGTTTCGTTTTCGAGTCGCCGCACCCGTCCCCGCAACCGAGACCCCGCTTCCCCGCGATACCCCCGCTTCCGAGCCGGCCCTCTCGATCTCCTCCGACATCGATCGCGCGGCTCGACCGTGGCCCCCCTACGTCGAAAGCTTCACCGACCCGCGCAACGACCCGGCACGCACAAGTCTCTATCAGAGCCAGGCCCGCAGGCTGTTCGACATGATGAGCGCCGGCCTGGGCCCTTGGACGCTGCTGCTGCTGACCCTGACGGCCTTCACCTGGGGCGCCGCTCACGCCCTGATGCCCGGGCACGCCAAGACCGTTGTGGCCGCCTATCTTATCAGTCGCCACGGCACCTACGCCCACGCCGTGCTGCTGGCCGTGATCGTCACCGTGACCCACACCGCCCTGGTGGTGATTCTCGGACTCTGCGTCGTCCTTCTGCAGGGCAGTCACCCCGGCATCGGCCCCCTCCTGCAGCTGTGGCTGGGGCTGCTGGCCGGGCTGTTGGTGGCCGGGATGGGCGTCCGGCTCGCCTGGCAGGCCGTCAGCGGTCACGCCCACCATCACCACCACCATCACCACCACGACCATCCCCAGGACCACCCTACCGGCCCGCACGCCCACGCGCGCGACGGGCATCAGCACGCTCACCCCTCACCGGCCGGCGGACATGTCGGCGGACACCATCCGCAACCCGGCAGGCATGACGGGACCCAACGGCTTTCTCTTCGCATGGTCTGCGCCCTGGGCGTCGCGGGCGGCATCGTGCCCTGCCCGACGGCCACCATCCTCATTCTGCTGGGCATCGGCGCGGATATGGTCCTGCAGGCCCTTTACGCTGTAGCCGTCTTCAGTCTCGGCCTGGCGATGGCTCTCATGGCCGTGGGCCTGCTGGCTCTGACCAGCCGCCGTTACGCTGCCCGACTGCTTCGATCCGAGGAGCACGAACACCACCACAGCCACCGGTGGCTCGATCGCCTGCTTCCGTGCACCAGCGGACTGGTGGTCGCCCTCCTGGGCCTGCTGATCGCCAGCAATTATGCCTGCCGCATGACCACGGGAGCTCCACTCGTGCCTTGGCTCGGGTGAGCTCTCGACCTGCTGAGGGGCTCGCAGAATTGAAGTGAAACCGTATGGCTCGCAGGCTTTCAGCCCGCCATCGTGGCCCGGCCCCCATCCGCAAAGGGGCGCTCGGACGAAAACCCACCATAAATGCTTTTCCTCGTTGACGTTCACCCTTACAGGCACGATAATAAGCCGTAGGGGAGCAAGGTCGGCCTGCACCCACAAGGTCGACGGACTCCGACAGCGGGCTCTGCTCACCGGCGCCGTGTCGAACCCCACGCGACCGCGGCCGGCGACACACGACAGCCGCCCGCAGCCTCGGCAACGCGGGGCACGCGCCGACCGGCGGCGATAAACGGGTGTCGCCGCAGCGCTCCGGCCGTCCCGGGGAGTCGTCCCATGGTGGAATACCGCCTCAAGACGATGGCCGAGCTGGCCCACCAGCTCAAGCTCTCACCGGTGCGCCTGCGCCTCAAGCAACTCGACGCCGTCGAGTATCTCATCGATCTTGTCGAACCGGAGAAAAGCTACCCGTATGAATTCGTCTGCCACCAGCTGACGGGCTATCGCCCAAAGACCGGCTCCACGCAGCGTATGCTCCCCGGCAAGGCCCTGATCCTCGACCTGGTGCAGCTGGCTGAAGACCTCAGCGCCGCGACCACGCTCCCGGTCGGCGCCCTGCGCACCGCCTGCTGGACCACGGAGGAACTCGCCGAACGGCTGAACGTCTCGAGCAAGACGATCTGCCGGTGGCGGCGCCGCGGCCTGCCCGGCCGCAAACTGCGTTATCCCGACGGTTCCGTGCGCATGGCTTTCCTCGACCGATGCGTGCGGCGCTTCGTCTCCCGCCATATCGACCTCGTGCGGCGCGGCGCGGCCTTCAGCCAGCTGACCCCGGAGGAAAAACAAAGGATCGTCGCCCGGGCCCGCGAACTGTTGGCCGACGGACCCATGCGGCTTCACGAACTCTCGCAGAAGATTGCCGCTGAAACCGGCCGCGCGGTAGAAACCATCCGGTACACCCTCCGCCGCCACGACGAGGCCCATCCCGACAAGCCGCTGTTCCGCAGGAAGTCCGAGCCGGGGACGGATCCCCGGTTCACGGTCTGGCTCGAGGCGGTGCGCAAGGGTCGATCGGTCGAGGACCTCGCCGGCGAACTGGGCCTGACGGCCGAAACGGTGCGGGATGGCGTCCGCCGGGCTCGCGCCGCTCTGATCAAGACGACGCCCATCAGCTTCGTCCACAGCCCCGAGTTCGAGGCTCCCGGCGCGGAGCAGGCCATTCTCGGGCAGCCGCTGAATCTCGCCGGACGCCGCTGCAGCAACGTCCGTCCGCCGCGCGACCTGCCCCCCTACCTGCAGGACCTCTACCGCGAGGCCCTGCTGGACGCCGACCAGGAACGGGCCGCCTTCCGCCGCTTCAACTACCTGAAGTTCCTCGCCGACCGCCTGCGATCCAGGCTCGACCCCGCCGTCGCCACCGATGAATGCCTCGACCGAATCGAAGCCCTGCTGGCCGAGGCCGAGACGGTCAAAAACGAAATTCTGCGGGCCAACCTGAGGCTGGTGGTCAGCATCGCCCGTCGCCACGTGGGACGGTCCCCGCACTTCTTCGAGGTGGTCAGCGACGGGAACATGGCCCTGATCCGCGCAGTCGAAAAGTTCGACTACACCCGCGGCTACAAGTTCAGCACCTACGCGTCCTGGGCGGTCATGCGGCACTACGCCCGAACCGTGCCGGAACGCATGGTTCAGGCCGCTCGCATGGTCACCGGCGTGGACGAGATGCTCGCCGCGGCCCCTGCCCCCACGCCCGAAGCGACGGATTCCGCGGTCGAGGCCGCGCGGCACCTGGTCGCCAGGGGCTTGCAACTCCTGACCCAGCGCGAGCAGGAGATCGTGGTCCGCCACTACGGGCTGGACAACAACGGCCACGGCATGACCCTCGACCAGATCGGCGAGTCTCTCGGCGTCACCAAGGAACGCGTCCGCCAGATCGAACGGCGCGCCCTGGCCAGAATCCGCGCGGCGCTCGGCCGCGAACATGCCGAGTTCATCCGGTCGTGAACGCCCCCATGGCTTCCCCCCGCCGATCCGCGGAACGGGGCAAGATCTTCTCCTGGCCTGTTCGCCGTCACCGGACAACGGCTTGACCTCGCGTGCAGCACCGCGATAATGGCTCTGGCGCGACCCGGAAGCCCGGCCTCTGGCCGCACCGTCTGCGGTCTCGCCCCGCACCGGCGGCGCTGCCCGGCGATCGTTGCTGCCGCGGCGGGCCCTCTTGAGGCCGGACGGACCGGCCCGGGGCGGAGTCCACCGCCCGGCGGCCCGTCAACGACTGCGTCGAACCCTATGAAAGTCGTGTGCCCCAGCTGCAAGAAGGTCGTGCAGGCTCCGGACGAGTGGGCCGGCCGGAAGGTGAAGTGCCCCGGCTGCAAACAGCCGGTGACTCTGCCGCGGGAGAGTGAAGCCGCGGGGAGCCCAGACCTACATCTGGACATCCGCTCGCTGGAGGCCATTGAAACGGCCGGGCAACCGGTGGTCATCGAGCGGAAAGGCAAGCCGATGACCCTCAAGGAGGCCCAGGCCGCCGAGGCCGCCGCCCGCAGCGCCCTCCAGGAGGCCGCCGCCAGGAAGGATCCCTGTCAGCGCGTGTGCCCGGGCTGTGGCCAGACGACCTTCAGCCCCGACATCTACTGCGAACTCATCTGCAAGTACTGCGGGGCGGCCATCCCCGGGGTTGCCCTCGAGGCGCGGGAACGAACCAGCTACACCACGGACTTCGAACCGACCAGCAGGCCGGAAACCTTCTACACCGGCTTCACCAAGGCTATCGGTTACCCGGTTACAGCCCTCCCCTCGATCGGCGCGGCCATGGTCATCGCCCTGGCCGTCGTCGCCGTGCCCATGACCGCCATCCTGCTGTTCACCGGCGCGGCCGGGGCCAACGAGGCCGTCGCCGAGAAAACCGACTTCGGATGGGTGGCGGTGGTCCTGACGGTCATGTTCATCGCCGAGGGGGTCTACTTCGGGGCCATCGCCTACTACATGCTCATCGACAGCACCCGGGCCACCACCGCCGGCTCCGACACCGCCCCGGAAATCACCTGGAACCCGGTCAGCCTCGGCGCCGCCCTGGCCGGCTATGCCGCCCTGCTGGGCTTCTACGCCCTCGTCGTAATCATCCTGGTTTTTTTCACCACCGGGCATCTGCCCTCCACCGCCGAGGATCTGGCCGCGGGCCTCATGAATCCGGTCAGCATCGTCGTCCTGGTGCTGCTGACCTTCAGCGTACCCATGAACATGATCGGGATGGCCAGCGCCAACACCTGGGACGGCCTGAACCCGGCCAGGTTCGGCGCCGCCATCGCCCGGACCATCGGCCACTATATCTTTCTGTTCCTGATCAGCATCATCTACCTGGCGATCTACATCGGGGCGATGGCCGCGGTGCTCAACTGGGCCATGCCCATGATCCTGAAAGCCTCCCGGCCGGCTCCGGACGCATCGCTCAGCGGGACGATCCTGACCATGCTGGCCGGACTGGGCGCATGGTCGGTGCTCATCGGCGTGGCTCTGTACTTCGCCTGCGTCATCGGCCGGATTCTGGGGCTGTTCTCGCGCACCTACCGCGAGCGCATCGGATTTGAACTCTAGCCCCGAACCGCCGCCCTGCCGCCAGCCATGTTTCGCTCATGGGCGGGCTGCCGACCGCTCGATAAACACCATGAGACCTGCGGGCCGGCCCTGAAGCGTGGCGCCCGTGCGCGCAGCGCGCCCACGCTCTTGTGCGCTTTTTGGATCAGGCCGGCCGTCGGCTAGAATGTCCGAACTGAAGCTCCGGGAGGTCGTAATGGGTGGGGTGTGCGTGCGTCTGCCTGAACATACCGGGCGTGCTCTGCCTGCCGTCCTTGTCGCCCTGACGCTCAACGCCATTTGCGGCTGCGCGGTCCCCCAGAAGCCGGGCAAGGGCCTTTGCACCCGCGAGGTCGAGCCGGAAACCCGCACGCCCTATTACCTGTATCTGCCCGAGGACTATGTCAAGAACAAGGGGCGCCGCGAGGATCACACCCGCTGGCCTACGGTGGTCACGTTTCACGGCCTGCGCCCCTATGACGATGCCGAGCCTCAGATCCGGGAGTGGCAGGAGGAGGCCGACCGCTACGGCTTCATCGTCATCGCCCCGGAGCTGCGGACCTGCGACAGCCTGACCATGCAGTTCCCCCTGCGAGACCCCACCCTGCCCTACGTCCAGCAGGACGAACGCGCCGTGCTGGCCACCATGGATGAGGTCTTCCGTCGGACCAACGCCGACCCCGGCCGGGTCCTGGCCACCAGTTTCTCCTCCGGCGGATACCTGGCTCACTACATGGTCAACAAGTACCCCGAACGGTTCACCACCCTGGCGGTGCGTGGCTCCAACTTCAGCCCCTCGATGCTCGACCCCGCCCGGGTGCCGCGCTACCGGACCATGAAGGTCGGCATCTTCTTCGGGGAAAACGACTTCAAGGTCTGCCGCGACGAGAGCATGCAGGCCGTGGACTGGTACCGCCGCAACCGCTTTCAGGTGGTTGCCAAGATGGTCAAGGGCCTCGGACACGAGCGCAGGCCGCAGGTGGCTGCCGCCCTGTTCGCCGCGGAGATCGGTGTCACCCCCAAGACGCCGCCGGAAATCGGTGCCATGGTCATGGATGACGTGGCTCCGGCCGGCCCGGTCGCCGTCGCCCCCCGACCGTCCACTCCCAGACCGGTCCCCGCCGTCGCCGACGCCGCCCGAGCGGACCGCCAACCGCCCGAGCCGACCCGCGACGCCGTCTTCAGTCCGCCCCCCGACAAGACCCCCGCCCGGACCTCCGACCGGCCGGTACCCTTGCCGAACACCCCTGTGCGCGTCGCACCGGTCCAGACAACGCCCCGGCCGGCGGCCCCGGCCTCCGTCACAAGCCCCAAGACCGCCACCCCGAAGCGACCCGTCCGCCAGCCTTACGACACCGGCAACGACATTCCGGCCATCCCGCCGGTCCTCCGGACCGCCCCGCTGCAGGAAGACCGTTCGCCGGTGCACCGCGAGGTGATGGACCCCACCCCCGTCCCCGCTTGGATCCAGGTTCACGGCGACACCGTCGGGACCGCCCCGCTGTGGGTCAGCCTCAGCGTGCAAATGCCTCAGCGCCTCCGCGATGGAGCCAGCATTCTCTGGACAGACAACCATAAGCCCTTTGCTTCCAATAGCTTCGAGGCACAGGGGATCCTTCGCGAACCTGGCAACCACCAGATCGAGGCCATCATCATTACTGCGGATGATCAGAAACTGGTCCTGCGAAAGACCGTGTTCGTCCAGCCCCCGGCCAGCCAACCTGCCGGCGTCTGAACCGGATTCCACCTCCCAGCTTACGGCCTGAGTTCTCCGCCTGCCCGTTCGCGACGATGCCTCCTCGGCCGGCGTTCTGGACAACCGCCTCACCCCCTCTGACGTACAATCCTGCGAAACAGGAACTTGCGCGGCCTTGCATGCGACAACCGGTCGATCCCAGGGGTTCGGCGGCCTCGAGTTGACAGGGACTCCCGCGCCTGAACGTCTATGGGATGTGTGGTTCGTTGAAACCTATGGGTACGCAACCGGCGGTCACAATCGACTTCGACCAGGAGAGCCTGTTGCTGGAGGCCGTCGCACACGCGGACGCCCAGGCCATGGCCGATCTGATGCGCATCCATGGAAGGTGGATTCGCGGCATCATTCTGGCTGCGGGCGTGGCTCCCGGAGATCTGGAGGACGTATTGCAGCACGTCTGGATGGTCGTCTGGCGCGAGGCCCGGCGTCTGGAGGACGCGTCGCGCTGGCGCGGCTGGGTCTGCAGCATCGCCAGGAACTCCGCCGCGGACTTCCTGCGCCGCCAGGCCCGCCGGCGCCGCGGGATCCTCTCCTGGCTGCGAACCCGACGGCACGACACGACCTCGCGCCCCGCCCCGTCGACCGAGGCCGTCGACGCGAGCGAAGAGCACGAAGCCGTCCTGCAGGCGATCCGGTCGCTGCCGACGATCTACCGCGAGCCCTTCGTGCTTCGGCATCTGGAGGACTGGAGCTATCAGGAGATCGGCCGGACGCTTGGCCTGCCGGTGGACACGGTGGAAACGCGACTGGTGAGGGCACGCCGGCTCCTGCGAACTCGGCTCGAAGACAAGGTGAGCGGTCATGCTCGACGAAAACATCGAGCGTCTGATCAGTCGTAAGCTCGACGGCGTCCTCGCCGACAGTGAGTCGGTCGAGCTGGACCGGGCCGTTCTGCGCTCGCCGGAGGTCCGGGCGGCCCTGGATGCCGCCGCGCGGATCGACGAGCTCGCGCGACGGGCTCTCCGCGACGGCATCGCGACTCCGCACGCCGCGCCCGCCGTGCCGCCGGAACTTTCGACCGACCGCCTTCGAAGATGGCATCGTTCCGTGGCGGCGGGTCTCCTGGCCGCTGCGGCCTCGGTAATACTGGCCACCGGCTGGCAGACGCTCCGGCCGAACGGAGATGCCGGCGTCCGGACGGATGCCCATACCGCCCTCGACACCGGCGCCTCGGCGGCCGGGGCCGCAGCGCCTCCGTTTCCGGCCGGTAAGGGCTGGGCCGAACGCTACGCCGAAGTGGTGAACCGCGAAGTGCTCGGCGTCTATGACGATAAGACGCGAAGCCTCTATCTTCTGGAGATAGACCGATCGCACCTGAGGCCCGTCGCCGTGCGGGCAAGCTATTGACCCTGTGCCGCGAAGCGCCGGTCCCGCTCGCATCGCCGGCGCCCCCCCCCAGAGGTCATGACCTCAGGGCGCCGGCGACCGCAGAAGGCCGGCAGCTTTGCCGGACGCGTGCCATGGAGCAGTACTGCCGGACCGCCGCCAGTGCGAAGGAGAAGACCATGAACCGCTGCGACCCGGGAATCGTGCTGAGCCTCGCCACCGCCGCGATTCTGTCGACCGCCGGACCGATCCGGTCGGACGCCGAACCACCGGCCACCCGTCCCGCCGAGCCGGTCGCGGCCCGGGCCTGGCTGGGCGTCGAACTCGAACCCATGCCGCCGGTCCTGGCCGAGCATCTGCGGATCCCGCCCCGCGCCCCGATGGTCCGGAACGTCTACGCCGGCAGCCCCGCGGACATGTGCGGGCTGCAGCCCGACGACATCGTGCTGGAGGCGGACGGACGCAGCACCGAGGCCGGCATCGAGTGGTTCGGCGACTACGTCCGCTCCCGGGCTCCCGGTGACACCCTCCGGCTGAAGGTCATCCGCAAGGGCCGGCACGAGGACATCACCGCGACGCTGGCCGCCCTGCCGCCGGACCGGCACGAACTGCGGTTCAAGTTCGAGGTCCGGCCGGGAATCCCCATGCAACGCATGCTCGGTCTGCGCGGCAGGATCCTGCGTCCGGGACCCGGCGGCAAGGGCTGGATCGAGGAGGATCTCGGCGAATTGTCCGAGCCCTGGGAAAGCGACGAACTGCGTTTCGAGACCGACGACCCCGGCCTGACCGAACGATGGATGGCGGAACTGCGGCGATGGATCACCTCCGAAAAGCCCGGAGGGCCGGGCCAGCCCGACACCCGGGTTGACGAGGCCATGCGGACCGACCAGCACGGACGGGTCGTGCATGTCACCCGTGAACCGGATGGCCGTTTCACCGTGAGGCGTTATCAGCGCCAGGAAGGCCGGGACAGCGCTGAGGTCAAGACCTATCCCGACTTCCAGGCCCTGCGTGACGCGGATCCGCAGGCGGCAACGTTGCTTGTTCCAGAGCCTTCGCCCGGCGCGGATATCGACGATGTCCCGCCTCCGCCGATCGCCGAGGCCCTGCGCGAGTACCTCGAACGGCTCAGGCAATGGGAGCGCCAGCGCCCCGAGTTCCGCGGCTTCCGCGAATGGGACCGACATTTCTTCCGCGGCCCGATGGAGCGGCTCCGCGAGTACTACGGCGGCCGTCCGCGGCAGGACGAGCACAGGCCGCAGGACCGTCCCGCGCCACCGGACGCCGAACGACAGCCTGTTTCTCCTCCGCCTCCAGCCGCTGCGACCGGACCGGGTACTTCCGCCCGGCCTCCAGCCTCCCCCGCCGAGCCCACGCCCCAGGCCGTCCCCGGCTTGTCGCCCGAGAAGCCCGGGCCGCCCAGGTACAGCTTCCACTGCCTGCCGGACGGACGCATCGATGTGACCGTTCAGGGGCCCGAGGGTGAACTGCGGCTTTCGTTTGAATCGAGCGACCGCTTCCAGGCCGAGGAACCCGCCCTCTACCGGCGATACCTGGAGGTTCGGGAGCAGGCCCGCCGGTAAGATGCGTCGGGCCTGCGATCGTCCGTGCTTCCCCGGCCGCACCTGGGTTAGTGATAACCTGGGGACGCTTGCCTGCGGCCCGAAGGGACGCGCTCCGT
>CALLOB010000008.1 GCA_938005315.1 uncultured Phycisphaerae bacterium | reverse complement strand
GGTGACCAGGAAGCGGCGGCGTACCTGTCGCGGGCCGGGGAGGAGTACGTCCGGCTGGCGAAGCTGACGACGCTGGACGCGGAACGTTCGACGGCCGCGTCGTGGCGGGCGGGGGACGCGTTCGACCTGGCGGGGCGGCGGGAACGGATGGCGGAGGTGCTGGAAGCCTTCGTGCGCGAGCGTCCGGAGAGCGTGCGGGTTCCCGAAGCCCTGCTGCGGCTGGGGCAGGCCTATCAGGCGGCGGGGCGTTACGAGCAGGCGATCGAGAAGTACCAGGAGAATCTGACGCGTTTTCCGCGCACGCCGGCGGCGCTGGAGTCGCTGGTGCCGCTGGCGGACTGCTTCGCGCAGCTGGGGCGTCAGGAGGCCGCGGAGACCACGCTGCTGCGGATCGTGGAGCCTTCATACGGGGATGCGATCGATCCGGTCATGCCGCTGGCGCGGGAGTACCGCGACGCGCTGTACGCCCTGGCGGACCTGTACAACGACACCGGCCGGCATGAGGAGGCCATCTCCCGCTACGAGGAGGCCCTGGAACGGTACCCGGAGGATCCTCGTTCGGACGGGGCGCGGTTCCTGTTGGCCAATGCCTACCGGCTCAGCGCCGCGGCGATCCGCGAGGCGATCGAGGATCCCCGGAACGTGGCGTTGCGGGACGATCTGAGGCTCAAGTACGGGCAACGGCTGCAGCGGGCCGTGGAGCTTTTCACGGAGGTGGTGCAGCGGTACGAGGGGCGGGCCCCAGAATCGTTGAGCGACCTGGAGCGGCTCTACGTCAAGCTGAGCCACTTCTACCGCGCCGACGCGGTTTTCGACCAGTCCTATCTGACGGGTGGTTCGGACCTGCGGCCGTTCGCCCGGGCGGTGGAGATGTACGACCGGGCCGCCTGGGTCTATCAGCATGACCCGGCGGCGATGTCGGCCTATATCCAGATGATCAACTGCCATCTGCGGCTGGGGAACGCCGACGAGGCCCGCAAGACGCTGAACCGGGCCCGCTGGGCGCTGCGGAACATCCCCGACGAGCAGTTCGCGCGGCACAGTCCGGCGGAGGGGCGCGCATACTGGGAGGACTACCTCTCGTGGCTGGAGAGGACTCCGGCGTTGCGTCCGCCGCGCGTGCCGGCGGCCGGAGCGATGGCCCGGGCGTCGGGCGGTTGAGCGGGGCCGCGGTGCGGCCGGAGGACGGGATGACGACGGACACAATCCGAACCTCGTTTCCCGGCGGCGGGAGCGCCGAGGAACTGCTGTCGCTGCTGGGACAGCAGCGCGACCTGTACGCGCAGCTGGCCGGTCTGGCCGGCGGGCAGCGGGCCCTCATCGCCGGCGACCGCCCCGAGCAGCTGCTGGCGGTGTTGTCGGAGCGTCAGCGACTGATCAGCCGGATCGAGCAGGTGGCCCGGCGTCTGGGGCCCTACAAGGCCGACTGGGCCGGGGTGCGGGCCGCCTTGGATGATCGCCAGGGTTCGGAGGCCGACCGCATGCTGGCCGAGGCGGACGGGCTGCTGGCGGCGGTTCTGGAGAAGGACGAGGCCGACGCCCGGCTGCTGGCCCAGCGCAAGGACGCCACCGCCCGGGCGGCCGCCGCGACGCGGGCCTCGCAGCAGGTGGGGGCCGCCTATGCCGCCCAGATGGATTCACGGGGCCCCGGTACGGAGTGGACGGACCAATGAGCTCAGCCGTGCAGGAAGCCGGGCGCCCGGAGACGCTCACGCAGCGCGAGCGGGAACTGGCGGGCATCATCGAAGCCTACAGCCGGGTGACCGACCAGTTGAAGGAGTCGCATGACCGGTTGCTGGCGGAGGTCGCCCGGTTGCGCGACGAGCTGGGCCGCAAGAACCGGATGCTGCGGCGGCGGGAGCGGCTGGCGGCGCTTGGCGAGCTGGCGGCGGGCCTGGCGCATGAGATCCGCAACCCGCTGGGCGGTATTCAGATGTTCGCCTCGTTGCTGGCCCGGGACCTCGGTGACCGCCCGGAGTGCATGCGTCTGCTGGATAAGATCACCCGGGGGGTCGGTTCGCTGGAAAAGATCGTCACCGACGTGCTGGACTTCGGTCGTCCGGCCGAGCCGGTGCCCCGGCCGGTGCAGCTGGCGGGGCTGGTGCGGGAGACGGCGGACCTGGCGGCGGCCCGGGCCGCCGAGGCCGGCGTGCGCCTGGAGCTGGGCCGCGTCGCCCGTAGGGTGGAGCTGCTGACCGACGGCGGTCTTCTGCAGCGGGCGTTGCTGAATCTGCTGCTCAACGGCATCGACGCGGCCGCTTCGGGGGCGGAGCAGTCCGGCGGCGGTTTCGTCAGGGTTCGGGCCCGGGTCTCGGCGGAACTGGCGGTACTGGTGGTGCGGGACAACGGACCGGGCATTCCGCCGGAGCTGGCCGATCGGGTCTTCAACCCCTTCTTCACCACCAAGGACAAGGGCACCGGGCTGGGGCTGGCGATCGTGCATCAGATCGCCGAGTCGCTCGGCGGGGGCGTGCGCGCGGGCGTCCATCCCCGGGGCGGCGCGGTTTTCACGCTGACGGTGCCGCGGGAGCTGCCGGGTGCTCCGGCGTCGAGTCGCGCGGCGGGCTGAGTCCCGCCGGGCGGGCAGGAGGATGATCGCATGGCACGGATCATCGTGGTGGATGACAACGAGATGCTTCGCGAGTCGGTGGTCGAGGCCCTGCAGCGCGAGGATCACCAGGTGGCGGCGTTCGCCGACCCGGCCGAGGCGCTGAAGGCGGTGCGGGCCGGGGCCTGCGACTGCGTGGTCAGCGACCTGAAGATGCCGGGCATGGACGGCGTGACGCTGCTGCGCGAGGTCCGGGCGGCCGGGAGCGAGGCGGCCTTTATCCTGATGACCGCCTTCGGCACGGTGGACACCGCGGTGGCGGCGATGAAGCTGGGGGCCTTCGACTACATCCAGAAGCCCTTCGACGCCGAGCGGCTGTGCCTGCTGGTGGAGCGGGCGGTGCAGACGGCCTCGCTGCGGAGCGAGAACGAGGCCCTGCGGCGGTCGCTGACCGACGGCGGTCCGCGGGAGATGGTCGGGGATTCGACCTGCATGCGCCGGCTGCGGGACACGATCGCCCGGGTGGCGGCCAGCAGCAACACGGTGCTGATCCAGGGCGAATCCGGGACCGGCAAGGAGCTGCTGGCCCGGGCGATTCACGAGGCCTCCCCGCGTCGCGAACGGCCGATGCTGTGCCTGAACTGCGCCGCCCTGTCGGGCAACCTGCTGGAGAGCGAGCTGTTCGGGCACGAGCGGGGGGCCTTCACCGGCGCGGACCGCACCCGCAAGGGCCGGTTCGAGCTGGCCGACGGGGGCACGCTGCTGCTGGACGAGGTCAGCGAGATCCCGCCGTCGCTGCAGGCCAAGCTCCTGCGGGTGCTGCAGGAGCGGCAGTTCGAGCGCGTGGGCAGCAGCATGACGCGGGCGGTGGACGTGCGGGTGATCGCGACCACGAACCGCAACCTGCAGGACTGGGTGGCGCGGAAGCGGTTCCGGGAAGATCTGTTCTTCCGGCTGAGCGTGCTGCCGATCACGGTTCCGCCGCTGCGCGAGCGGCGCGAGGACGTGCCGGTGCTGATCGACCACTTCCTGACCCGGGCGGCCGCGCGGGCCGGGCGGCCGCGGCTGCGGGTCGACGAGCGGGCGATGCGGATGCTGATCGATTACGACTGGCCGGGCAACGTGCGCGAGCTGGAAAACCTCTGCGAGCGGGCCACGGTGCTGGTGCAGGACGGGATTCTGACGGTCCAGCTGGTCGGGCCGTGGCTGCAGCCGATCCACCGCGCGGAGTCCTTCGAGGCTCCGCTGCGGCCCGGGCACATCCTGGAGGACATGGAGCGGCAGCTGATCGAGCGGACGCTGCGCGAGCATCAGGGCCACCGGGCCCGGACGGCCGCGGCCCTGGGCATCGGGGTGCGCACGCTGGGACTGAAGCTCAAGCAGTGGCGGCAGCAGCAGACGGCCGGGCTGCGGGCCTGCGGCGCGGGGGGGTAGAGGGTCGGGCGGCGGGCGCGGTTTTTGCGCGACGGGCGCAGAATCGGCCGGTCGGAGGTCCGTCGGCCGGCGGTTCTGCGGCCGGCAGGCGGGGTGCGGGGAGTTGGTCCGGCGTTTGCCATGGGCCTGAGGTCCGGGCCGGGAGCGCGCCCGCGGGACGGGTCGTTCGAGCGCCGGTTGAGGGGCGGACGATGTTTTTCGGCGATCTGGTTCAGGACGGTCCGATTCCTGCACTGGACAGGATGCTGGCGTTCACCGAGGCCCGGCACCGGGTGCTGACGGAGAACATCGCCAACATCGACACGCCGGGCTACCGGACGCGGCGGCTGGACCCGGAGCTGTTCCAGCGCTCGCTGCGGGCGGCGATGGAGGAGCGCCGCGAGAGCGGCTCGGCGGGCCTTCGCCTGGAGGACACCGGGCAGTCGCGTGACGGGCGGGAGGGGAGGCTGGAGTTCACGCCAGCCGAGGAGCCGCCGGAGAACGTTCTCTTCCACGACCGCACCAACCAGCGGATCGAGCGGCAGATGTCGATGCTGGCCGAGAACGCGGTGATGCACCAGACCGCCGCCGAGATGCTGCGGTTGCGTTACGAGGGGCTGCTCAAGGCGATCCGCGGGCGGACGGGCTGACGCGGATCGTCCGGTTTGGGGCGAAAAACCGTTCCGGACGCTGCAGCGGACCGCGGCGGGCGGGCGATGACAGGACGTCGGGCCGGCGCAGGCCCCCAGGCGGGATTCGAAGGCATGTTCGGCGCACTGGATACGAGCACGTCGGCTCTGGTCGCCCAGCGGGTCCGGATGGACACGATCATGGGCAACATCGCCAACGCTGAGGCCACGCGCCGCGCGGACGGGCGTCCCGGGCCGTACCGGCGGCGGGTGGTGCTTTTCGAGGCCGGCGACGGGAAGGGCGGTCCGGGCGTGCATGTGCGGAAGGTGGTCGAGGACCCGTCCCCGGGGCGGATGCGGCTGGAGCCGGGCCACCCGGACGCGATCCGCACGGGGCGCTGGCAGGGGTACGTGGAGTACCCGAATGTGGACATCGGGACTGAGATGGTCAACGCGATGCTGGCCTCGCGGGCGTACGAGGCCAACATTTCGGCCATTGAGGTGACCAAGGGCATGCTCTCCTCGACGCTGCGGCTGCTGGCCTGACGGCGTCGCGGGCGGGAAGTTCACGACGGAGGTCTGATCGATGCCGGATCCGCTGAGCATCCACGGGCCGGGAAGCGGCGTGTCGCCGGTCGGTCCGTTGCGGACCCCCGGCGCCGGCGCGGCGGCCGGGCCGGAGGGCAGGTCGTTCCGCGACGTGCTGCTGGACAGCCTCCAGGAGGTTCACCGGCTGCAGCGGGAGGCCGCCGACGGCGTGGAGAAGGTGGTGACCGGCGAGACCGACAACCTCGCGGAGGTCTTCAGCGCCGTGCGCAAGGCGGATGTCGCGTTCAGCATGCTCATGGAGATGCGCAACAAACTCATCGACGCCTACCACGAGATCCAGCAGATGCGGGTGTGACGCGCCGGCGCAGCGATCGCCCGGCACGGCCCGCGGCGCGGGCACGTCCGGGCGGGTCGGCGCGGGGAGATTGAACGGCAGACAGTTCGGCGAGCGGGAGCGCGAAGGTCATGGAGTATTTCAGGAAGCTCATCCTGCAGACCCGGCAGTACCTGACCGGGCTGAACACCTCGCAGCGGCTGGCGATCGGGGCCTGCGCCGCGGCGATGGGGCTCTCGATGCTGTGGCTGATCTCCTGGGCGGGCAGCGCCGAGATGGTGCCGCTGCTGGACCAGCGGCTGACCGCCGGCGAGATGGGGCGCATCACGCAGGTGCTGGACGCCGAGCGGGTCCGGTATCGCGTCTCCGGCGACGTGATCAGCGTTCCTTCGGCCGACCGGGCCCGCCTGCAGGCCCGGCTGGCTCAGCAGAACGCCCTGCCGGAGGACATCAGCATCGGGTTCGACAAGCTGATCGCCGAGAGCAGCCCGTGGCTCAGCGCCGACGAGCAGAGCTGGCGGCGCGCGGTGGCCAAGGGCAACGAGCTGGCCAAGGTGCTTCGCAACTTCGACGGCGTGCGCGACGCCCGCGTGTTCCTGGACGTCAATGTCAAGCGGCGCATCGACCAGCCGGCGGTGCAGCCCACGGCCAGCGTGTTCGTGAAGCTCGCCCCCGGCACGGAGATGACCCGGGAACGGGTCTTCGGCATCGCCAGCTTCGTGGCCCGGGCGGTGCCGGGGCTGCTGATCTCGAACGTGGGCGTCACCGACGCGGCCACCGGCGTCAGCCACAGCGTGCCGCGGCCCGAGGACACGCTGGCCTTCGACGACCTGGACGACCGGCAGAAGAAGGAGCGCTACTTCGCCGACCGCATCCGGGAGCTGCTGAACAACATTCCCGGTCTGCGGGTGGCGGTGCACGCGGAGCTGAACCCCGAGCTGACCCGCATCACGCGGGAGGAGCACGGCAAGCCGGTGCCGACTCGGGAAAGGACGGAGAACACCGAGAGTTTCGAGGTTCCACCGTCAGGCGAGCCCGGCGTGGTGTCGAACGTGACGCCCAACGCGCCGGTCGCCGCCGGCGGCAGCCGGACGGAGAAGAGCCTCAGCGAGGTGACCTACGACGCCCGCGCGGACAGCACCCGAACGACCATCGAGCGTCCGCGCCACGGGCTGGTCAGCCTGTCGGTGGCGGTGAACGTCCCGCGCAGCTACCTGGCGGCCATCTATCGCAAGTCCAACGAGGGCAGGGAACCCAGCGACCAGGAGCTGGCCGCGTTCGCCGGCACCGCCGACACGATGGCCAAGATCCAGAGCATGGTTCAGGGCATCCTGCCGGCGGCCGAGCAGGCCGAGTCCAAGGTGACCGTGGCCTGGTTCCACGACGACGCCTCGATCGCCTTCGCGCACGTCATGCAGGCCGGAGTGCCGGCGGGCGTGATCGATTACCTGCGGGCCTACGGCGGGCAGGCCGGGCTGGGGGCCCTGGCGCTGCTGAGCCTGCTGCTGATGCTGCTGATGGTTCGGCGGGTCGGGGAGGGGCCGGTGCTGCCGGGCGAGGAGCCGCCGGAGCCGCGGGGGCTGTTCGGCCGCAAGACCAGGGCCGCCAAGCCGGCGATGGAGGAGTTCGTCGCCTCTCCGCCGGTGGGCGAAGCAGCGCCGTCGGACCAGCTGCTGGTCGGCATGGAGGTGGATGAGAGGACGCTGCATACCCAGAAGATCATCGATCAGGTGGCGGACATGGTGAAGGATGATCCGCAGATGTCGGCCTCGATCCTGCAGCACTGGATCGAGCTGGCCAAGAAGTAGCCCGTGGCCAAGAAACCCAAACAAGCCGCTTCGCCCGAGCGCAAGGAGGAAGGCTACACCGGCCTCCGGAAGGTCGCGGTATTCCTGCTGGCCGTCGGTCCGGAGACCGCCGGCAAGCTCTTGAAGCTGCTGGACCGCGAGACGGTCGAGGAGGTCACGCGGGAGCTGGCCTCGCTGGGGCCGGTGCCGGCCGAGGACCGCCAGGCGATCGTGGAGGAGTTCTACAACGTCGCCCTGGCCAAGCAGTATGCCACCGAGGGCGGGCTGGCCTATGCCCGGGCGGTGCTGGAGCGGGCCCTGCCGCGCGACGAGGCCATGCGGGTGATGCAGCAGATCGAGCACCAGGTGCACCAGCAGCCGTTCAGCTTCCTTCAGAAGGCCGAGAGCGAGAACCTGCTGACCTTCATTCAGGACGAGCACCCCCAGACCATCGCCCTGATCCTCTCGCACCTGCCGCCGGCCAAGGGAGCCGAGATCCTCAGCGGGCTGGCCCCGGCCAAGCAGATCGAGGTCGTCACCCGCGTGGCCAACATGGAGCAGACCAACCCGGAGGTGATCCGCGAGGTCGAGCACGGGCTGGAGCAGCGGCTTAGCGGCATCATGTCGCAGCAGTTCCAGAAGGTCGGGGGCGTCGAAGCCGTGGCGGAGATGCTCAATCTCTCAGACCGGGCGACGGAAAAGGGGATCCTGGAGTCGCTGGAGGCCGAGGATCCCGACCTGGTCGAGCAGATCCGGAGGCTGATGTTCGTCTTCGAGGACATCCTGCTGATCGACGACAAGGGCATCCAGACGGTGCTCAAGGAGATCGATCACGACGAACTGGCCCTGGCGCTCAAGACCGCCAGCGACGAGATGAAGGAGAAGATCTTCAGCAACATGTCCGAACGCGCCGCCCAGCTGATCCGCGAGGACATGGAGTACATGGGCCCGGTGCGGCTAAGCGACGTCGAGGCCGCCCAGCAGCGGATCGTGGACGTGGTGCGGCGGCTCGAGGACGCCGGCGAGGTCATCCTGCAGGGGCGGGGCGACAGCGACGTGGTCGTCTGACCGGAGGTTGAGGCACGGAGCAGGCGATGGGCAGGTTTCCCGCGGTGATCAAGGCATCCGAGCTGGCCCGGACCCCCGGCGCGTCGCTGAGCGGCTTCCACTTCAACGACGTGATGGAGGAGGCCCGCCGGATGGTGGCCGAGGCCCGTTCTCAGGCCGATGCCATGATCGCCGAGGCCCGCGGTCAGGTGGACCGGATCCGTGCGCTGGCCCGCGAGGAAGGTTACGCCGAGGGGATGGCCGCCGGCCGGGCCGAAGGGCTGCGGCTGGGGCGCCAGGAGGCCTTCGAGGCCGCACGGAGCGAGTTCGCCGAACGCCAGGGCCGGCTGGTGGAGGCCTTCACCGCGGCGGTGTCGCGGATCGACGCCGACCGGGCGGCCTGGCTGGCCCAGGGGCGCCATGACCTGATCGAGCTGGCGGTGGCCATCGCCGCCAAGGTGGGCGCGCATGTCGCCGCCCGGCACCGGGAGGTGGTATTGGCTAACCTCGAGGAGGCCGTGCGGCTGGCCGGCCGGCGGACCGACGTGACCGTGGCGGTGAACCCGGCCGACGCGGAGACGGCGCGGATGTTCATCGATTCGCTCCGCGACCTGCAGGAGCACTGGCACAACGTGCGGGTGGTGGCTGACCCGGAGGTTTCGCCGGGCGGCTGCCACGTGAACTGGGGCAGCGGGGCGATCGACGCCACGCTGGAGACCCAGCTGGAGCGCATCCGGGCGGAACTGCTGGCGGCCGACGACGCGGCGGGCATCCGGGAGGAGGACTCGGCCTCATGAACGCCTTCGCGGCCGAGATCGAGCGCGTCGGGCGCATGGTCGCCCCGGAGCTGGTCGGGCGGGTCAGCGATGTGGCCGGCCTGACGGTGTCGGTAAGCGGGCTGCCCGCGCCGATCGGAACGATGTGCCGCATCGAGCTTCAATCCGGGCGGGCGGTCGAGGCCCAGGTGGTGGGCTTCCGCGACGACAAGGCCCTGCTGATGCCGCTGCGAGACACGCTGGGCATTGCCCGAGGCGACAAGGTGCTGGCCCTGCCCGGGGAGGACCGGGTGGGCGTGTCGCAGACGCTGTTGGGGCGGGTCGTGGACGGCCTGGGCCGTCCGATCGACGGCGGGCCGCGGCTGTACGCCGAAGCGCGCTACCCGCTGTGGCGGCCGGCGCCGAAGGCGCTGAACCGGCGGCGGATCCTCAAACCGCTGCCGACGGGCGTGCGGGCGCTGGACGGGCTGATCACCGCGGGCATGGGGCAGCGGATCGGGTTGTTCGCCGGCACGGGCGTGGGCAAGAGCGTGCTGCTGGGGATGATCGCCCGCCACACGACGGCGGACGTCAACGTCGTGGCCCTGATCGGCGAGCGTGGCCGCGAGGTGCGGGACTTCATCGAGAAGGACCTGGGCCCCGAGGGCCTGCGGCGCAGCGTGGTGGTGGTGGCCACGTCGGACGAGTCGCCGGTGCTGCGGGTGCGGGCGGCCTTCGCGGCCACGGCGATCGCCGAGTATTTCCGTGACCAGGGCCGGCACGTGCTGCTGCTGATGGACTCGCTGACCCGCATGGCCATGGCCCAGCGTCAGATCGGGCTGGCGGCCCACGAACCACCGGCCACCAAGGGCTACACCCCCAGCGTATTCGGCCTGATCCCGCAGCTGGCCGAGCGTGCCGGGCAGACCGAGGCCGGCAGCATCACCGCCTTCTACAGCGTGCTGGTGGAGGCCGACGACATGAACGACCCGATCGGGGACGCGACCCGCGGCGTGCTGGACGGGCACGTCTGGCTCTCGCGGGCCCTGGCGGCGCGGGCGCATTATCCGGCGATCAGCGTGCCTGACAGCATCAGCCGGGTGATGCCCGACGTGGTCGACGAACAGCATGTGGCCGCGGCCCGCACCGTGCGGCGGGCGCTGGCCACCTGGGCGGAGGTCGAGGACCTGGTGAACATCGGGGCCTACGCCGCCGGCTCCAATCCGGCGGTCGACGCCGTGATCCAGGCCCGGCCGGCGATCCTGGCCTATCTGCAGCAGGGGATCAAGGAGCGATCGACGCTGGAGGAGGCCCGCAGCCGGCTGATCGCCCTGGCCCAGCAGATCGACGAGACCGTCGAGCGGCTCTCGCGTGAGCGAACGCCGCCGCCGGCCGCACGGACGGCCGCGACCGCGGCGCCGCGCAGCGCTCCGGCGGCCCGAAAGGAAGCGTGAGATGACCCGGCGCTTCGTGTTTCGCTTCGAGACGATGCTGCGGCTGAGGCGGCAGCGCGAGGACGAGCGCAAGCGGGTGGTGGCCGAGCGGCTGCGGCAGATCGCGCGACTGGAGGACCGGCTGGCGTCGCTGCACCGCCAGCTGCGCGAGGAGGCCGAGGCGATCCGCGCCGCCCAGCAGCCCGGTCGGATGGACATGCAGATGGCCGTGCGGCACCGGGGCTGGATCGGGCACCTGCACCGGGCGGTGCTGGAGGCCCAGGGCCAGCTGCGCGGGCTGGAGGCCCGGCTCGCGCAGGAACGGGCGGCGCTGGCCGAGGCCGCCAGGATGCGGCGGGTGCTGGAGAAGCTCAGGGACCGGCGCCGCGAGCAGTTCATGCAGGAGCAGGAGCGGATCGAGACCCGGGCGGCCGACGATCTGAACACCGTGCGTTACGTGTTCGAGGAACTGCAGGAGCCGTCGCCGACGTGAAGGTCGCACGATGCTGAAGCGAATGTACCACATGCTGGCGTTGCTGGCGTTCGTCAACCTCTTCGCGGTGGCCGGGCTGGTCGGCTACCTCGTGGCGACGCACCGGCTGGACGGCACGCGGATGCGGCAGATCGGCATCGTGCTGCGGGGGGAGTTTCCCGAGCCGCCGCCGCCCTCGACCCGTCCGGCGGCTACGGAGGAGGCGCCGATCCGTTCGCGGGCCGAGATCGCGGCGATCCAGGCCCAGCAGAAGTACTGGGCCCTGGTGGCCGAGCGGCACGAGCGCGAGATGTCCGACCGCAAGAGCGTCAACCAGAACATCCGGCTGGAGGTCGATCGCGAGCTCGAGGAGATCGCCCGCCGGGAAAAGCGTTTCGAGGAGGAGAAGAAGAAGGTGCTGGAGCAGGCCGGCCAGAGCGGGTTCACCCAGGCGCTGGAGATGTACTCCAGCATGAACCCCAGGCTGGCCAAGGACGTCCTGGTGACCAAGAAGGACGCCGACGTCATCGAGCTTTTCCTGCGGATGGACCCGATGAAGCGGCGCAAGATCATCGACGCGTGCAAGACCCCCGAGGAGCGCGTCTGGGTGGGCCGCATTCTGGAGTCGGTGCAGAAGCTCAACGACGAGTTGAGCAGGCGTGAGGGCTCGGGAGGATCCTGACCCCCTCGGAATCGCGCAACGAGCGACGGTCGGCGGCGTGGAAGGTCCGCGCGTCCGGGTGCGTGTCGATGTCTCCCGTGGAAGCGACAAGGGGCGGACGTGCCGCGCCGGCTCCCGCCGCGCGCCCGACCGCCTCCGGGGCTTTGGCCGGCGAGCGGTTCATGGAGTTCGCCGCGCTGCTGCAGGCGGTCCACCGCGAACTGCGTCCCCTGGACGATATCCCCGGCCGGCGCGCCGCCGAGGCCGCCGGTGCGGCCCGCGAGCGGCTCCGGGCGGCCGGCGTGCCGGCCCCGGGCGACGGCCGGGCCTCTGCGCCCATGCAGAACGAGCGGGCCGGCCGGGACGCGGTGCAGGCGAACCGCCGGGGCAACAACCGCCGCATCGACCGCGGGGAGCGGGCGGCGCGGCGGATCGATTCTCCCGAAGCCGCGGCACAAAAGGCTGAGGCCGCCGGGCGAACCGCCGAACCCGAAGTTCGAGAGACCTTCCCGGTGGCGGAATCCGGCGCGCGGCCTGTGCCGGATGAGCCGGCAGCCGAGCAGGTCAAGAGTTCGTCGGCAGGGCCGGTGGCACCGGCGCAGGTTCCGGCGGAAGCCGCGACGGCCCCTGAAGCCGGCGCGCGGGGGCAGGCGTTCGCCGGTCCCCGGAGCTTCAGCGCCGGACAGGTGCCGACGGGGCGGATCGAGAGCCCCGCCGCGGCCGCGCCGGTCGGTGTGCCGCAGGCCGGTCCGGGACCTGCAGGCAGCCCCGGCGGTGCACAGATGGCCGGCGCAGACGTTCAGCCGATCGGGCCGGAGGTGGCCGCTCCAGGCGGTGCCGGTTCCGATACGTCTTCACGCGGATCGGGCGGCGACGGCGCATTCCGGGCGGCGCTCGACCACTCGGCGCGGGTGCGTGGAAGCCCGACTCGGCCGGGCGGCCCGCCTCAGGGTGAGGGCAAGACCGCCGACGGGGTCGATCTGCGGGAGAGCGGAGCCGTCGAGCGGCTGGCCCGCGTGGTTCGCAGCCAGGCCGGTGCTCGGACCGGCAAGCTGGTTCTGCATCTGGATCCGCCGGAGCTGGGGCGGGTGCGGATCGACGTCCGGCTGCGCGAGGGAGCCTTGAGCGTGACGCTGGAGGCCGACCAGGAGGCCGGTTTCCAGGCGGTGCGCGATCACCTGGACGAACTGCGGCAGGCGCTGGGGCGGCAGGGGCTGCAGGTCGACCGGCTCGACGTCGAACTGCGTGCTCCGGCGATACGGGACGGCTCGGACGCCGGCGGTTCGGGCGATCGGAGTGCCGGCGGGGAACAGCCGCCGCCCCGATGGCATTCGGGAAGCCCGGACACGCGGGGTTCCGCCGGCGGGTCGTCGTCCGGGGAGCCGGGGGAACGAATGGGTTTCGCTCGGGTGGAGAATGAGGTCGGCGGGTGGACGCGTCCGGCGGAGTCGGGCGTGGACCTCGTCGCGTAACGGAAGAACAGCGGCGTCCCGCCCCGGCGGAGTCCGGGGCGGGCGGTTCGGGGCCGGCTGCAGCAGGCCGGGGCCCGCAGCCAAAAGGCAGGAATGCAGCCATGGAAGCATCAGTCATCACTCCGGGAACCAACGTCAGCCTTCGTACCGGCGGCCCGCGCGGCATGGAGGGCATCACTTCCGGGGATTTCATGAACCTGCTGGTGCGGCAACTGCAGTACCAGGATCCTTTCGAGCCCATGACCAACCAGGAGATGATCAACCAGGTGGCCGGGATCCGGGAGCTGGAGATGAACACCCGGTTGAGCCAGCGGCTGGAGCGCCTGACTGATGAACAGCGCTTCGGTTCGGCGGCCGCGCTGATCGGCCGGCGGGTCAGCGGCACGGTGACCGACGCCGACGGGCGAAGCTACACGCTCAGCGGTGTGGTCCGGGCGGTGCGATTCACCTCCAGTGGCGAGGCGATGCTCGAGCTGGACACCGGCGAGGTTCTGCCGCTGTCGCGGCTCGAGACGGTCACCGACGCGGTGTGAAACGCCCGACATGACCGTTCGCGGCGTGATGAGGTGAATCCGTACCCCCGTACGCAGGAGCGACCGCTCATGAGTCTGACATCCGCCATGTTCACGGGCCTGACCGGCCTGTATGCCAACCAGTTCATCATCGATACCTCCGGCGACAACATCGCCAACCTGAATACCACCGCCTTCAAGGGCAACCGGGCGACGTTCGAAAACCAGTTCGTGCACACCCTCTCGGGCGGGACGCCGCCGGGGACCAACACCGGCGGCACGAACCCCAGGCAGATCGGCAAGGGCGTCGCCCTGGCGGCCATCCAGCGGAACTTCACGCCCGGGGCGCTAGAGACCACCGGAGTGCCCACCGACATGGCGATCGAGGGAGCGGGCTTCTTCGTAGTCAAATCGCCCAGCGAAGGGCAGCTCTACACCCGCGACGGCACCTTCAGGCTGGACGCCCTGAACACGCTGGTCACTTCCGACGGGTTCAAGGTGCTGGGCTACGGCGTGGACGGCAACTTCCAGATCGACCGCAGCAATCTGACGGAACTGCAGATCCCGCTGGGCTCGATGGGCATGGCCAAGGCCACGACCAACGCCTTCTTCGACGGCAATCTCAACGCCAACGGGACGATCGCGACCCGCGGCAGCATCCTGCGCTCGCAGGAATTGGTCGGCGGCGGCGGGGCGCCGGCCGGCGCGGCGACGCTGCTGACCGACCTTCGCGACGCGGCCAATCCCGGCGTGCCGCTGTTTGCCGCCGGCGACGTGCTGACTTTCGCCAATGTCAGGAAAGGCGGAAGGCAGCTGCCCGAGCAGCAGCTGACAGTGACCGCCGCGACCACGCTGGGCGACCTGGCCATGGCGATGCAGAATCACATGGGCATCTCCCAGGACCCGGCTGCCGGAGGGACGCCCGGGGTGACCGTCGACGGCAACGGGCGGATCGTGATCGAGAGCAATTCCGGCGAGGACAACGCTCTGGAACTGGATCTCTCGGCCATCCGCAGCAGCAATGTCGGATTTCCGGCGCCGTTCATGTTCACCCAGACTCAGGCGGCCAACGGCGAGAGCATACACACCAGCTTCATCGCCTTTGACTCGCTGGGTACGCCGGTGCAGGTCGGCCTGACCATGGTGCTGGTCAACAAGACCAATGCCGGCCAGACCTGGCGGTTCTACGCCGACAGCTATGACGACACCGATGCCAGCCCGGTCCTGGGGGATACCGGCACGATCAGCTTCGACAACGACGGCCGGATGACGGCCGTCACCAATAACCGGATCCGGATCGACCGGGCGGCCACCGGGGCCCTGACTCCGCTGGTCATCGACCTGGACTTCTCCCGGATGACCGGCCTGACCACCGCGGATTCCACGGCGGTCATGACTCTCCAGGACGGATTCACCACCGGTTCGCTGACCAGCTTCTCAGTGGGGTCCGATGGGGTGATCACCGGCACCTACAGCAACGGGCTGACCCGCCCGCTGGGCCAGGTGGCCGTGGCCACGTTCACCAATCCCGAGGGGCTGGTCCTGGGGGCCAACAATATGTACTACGTGGGGGCGAATTCCGGCCAGCCTCGGATCACCACCCCGGAGTCCTTCGGGGCCGGCCGGATCGTCGCCGGCAGCCTGGAAATGAGTAACGTCGATCTGACGCGCGAATTTATCGGACTTATCACGGCGACGGCGGGCTTTTCGGCTTCCGGACGGGTGATCTCGACATCCAATGATCTCCTCAACGAATTGCTGCTCATAGCCCGATAAGACATGGGGCGGCGCGCGGCGGAAAGCCGATCGGAAGCGCAGGACAGGACGGATTCCCGCCCAGCGAAGGGTCTGCGGGGGTAAGTGCTCCTTGATCAAGCTGACGCGGCTCAACGGCAACCGGTTCGTGGTCAACGCGGAGCTGATCCGTACGATTGAGGAGCGTCCGGACACGACGCTGGTGCTGGTGAATGGCGAAACGTTGATTGTGCGGGAGAGCATGGACGAAGTGGTGGCCCGGGCCGTGGAGTATGGGCGGATGATCCGGGCTTTCAGCCCCTGAAGGGTTTCCGGACTTCAAGGGGACCACAAACTCGTGAACAGCCCCGGCGCAAGGGTCGATGAGAGCACCAAGCCCGGACCCTGCGCGGATCGGGCGCGGTCCGGTGTGCATGGAGGCGCAGTGATCGATCGCATGATGCTGATCATCGCGGCCGCTGTGGGGGGGCTCTTGGCCTGGGTGATGGTCGGGGGCGCAGGGAGGTCGGCCGATGTGTTCTGGCAGACCCCCGCGGCGCTGTTCGTGGTGGCCGGGGCAGGCCTGGTGTCGCTGGCGTGCTGCCCGACGTTGACCTGGCGTTCGGCCAGAGCCGTGCTGTGGCGGGCCCTGGCCCCGCGGCGGGACCGGGCCCGGACGACCGTGCTGACGATGATCGCCCTGGCGGACATCGCCCGCCGCAACGGCCTGCTGGCGGTGGAGCGGCACGTTCGGACGATGGAGGACCGTTTTCTGCGCCGGGCGATGCTGATGGCCATCGATGGCACCGACCCGCGGGTGATCGAGTCGGTCATGAGGGCGGAGATGGAGGCCGTGGACCTGCGGCACACCTGCGGGCGGGCGTGGCTGGAGTCGATGGGCCGGCTGGCTCCGGCCTTTGGAATGATCGGGACGCTCATCGGGCTGGTGGTGATGCTCGGTCGGCTGGACGACCCCGCTCGGATAGGCCCGGGCATGGCCGTGGCCCTGCTGACGACGCTGTACGGGCTGATCGCCTCGCACCTGTTCTGCTACCCGCTGGCCAGGCGGCTGGCCCACCACAACAGCGACGAGCTGCTGGACCGCACCATCGCCCTGCAGGGCGTGCTGGCCCTGCAGGCCGGTGACAGCCCCAGGCTGGTGGCCGAGAAGCTCAGCGTGTACCTGCCGGCCTCGGCCGGGATGGATGAGTTCGTACCGACCCCGGCGACGGAGGAGCCTCTTGAAGAGGATTCCCGGGTCGAGGACGGCGCCGGCAGGTCGGCGGCCGGCGCGGTCGAGGCGGCGGGTCGACGATCGCGGGATGGCCGGATGGCCGAGGCGGCCTGAGGACGGCGGATGTTCTGGACGCGCAGGCTCGATGGGCCGGATGACGAATCGTGGGCGCTGCCCTTCGGCGACCTGATGTCGCTGCTGCTGGCGGTGTTCGTGATGATCGCGGCCATGAGCGAACTGCGGGCCGGCGCAAAGTTCGATTCGGTGCGCGTCGCGGTTCGCGGGGCCTTCGGGTTCCAGGACCCGGTGGTCGAGCCGGACCCTGCGGCGGAACCGCAGCGGGCGGAGGCAGCGCCGGGGCTGCTGGCGGGCCTGGAGGCCGCGGGGCTGGCAGGCGGACCGACGGAGGTCCGGCTGCTGGGCGAGAATGACGAACTGCTGGCGCCCTGCCGGGTGGAGTCGCTGGGCGACCGGCTTGTGCTGAGGCTCCAGGGCGAGCCGGTATTCAGTCCCGGCGACGCGGCGTTGACGTCGCGGGGCCGGCAGGCTGTCCGGCGGCTCGGGATCCTGCTGGCCGAGGGGTCCAACCGCCTGGAGGTCTGCGGTCAGGTGGGTACGTCCGAGGCAGCCGGGCAGGTTGCCGGGGATCGGGCCGACCTGGCGCATCGACGGGCCAGGGCGGCGGCGGAGGTTCTGACGGCCGCGGGCGTGTCGCAGGGCCGGATCCGGGTCAGTTCCTGGATCGCCGGGGGCCCGCCCGAGGGGGAAGGCACAGCGGCCGGCGGCGGGCTGGAGATCGTGGCGTACGCCGAGGGCCCCGGTTCCGGATCGTGATCTATCGCCGAGAAAGCGTGGATGTGATATGGCGGAAAAGGGTAGTGAGAAGGCGACCGAGGAGGTTCAGCCGGCACCGTCGGGTGGCGGCCGCAGGAAGCTGATGATGCTGGGCCTGCTGGTCGGGGTCATGCTGGGTGAGGCCCTGGTGGTCTTCGTGCTGGTCAAGACGTTCATGGTGCCTCCGCCCTCGCCGGCCGCGGCCGCCGGGGTCTCCGGCACGATGAACCCCGCCGAGGGCAAACAGGCCGTCGGCGATGCCGAGGTCAAGGTGGCCCAGCTGCGGGCTCAGAACAACAAGACCCAGAAGACCATCGTCTACGACCTGACCCTGTATGCGGTGGTGTCCGAGTCCGACCGCGAGACCTTCACCAGGCTGGTGGAGGCCAACAAGGCCCGGATCGAGGATCGCTTCGCCAGGGTGGTGCGGAACATGGACCCGGACCGGTTCACCGAGCCGGACCTGGCGACGCTGCGGAACCAGTTCAAGTTCGAGCTGGAACGGCTGGCCGAGAAGGAAGGGATGATCAAGGAAGTGCTCATTCCCTCGGCCAGCGTGCTTCGGGAGGACTGATCTCGGCGGGGCCCGCGGGCCGGGGCGGCCCGGGATCGCGGAGCGGTGGTGCCGACATGGCCGATGACGGCGTTCTCAGTCAGGACGATATCAACGCGGCGCTGGCCGAGGCCGGCCTGACGGCGGAAACGGCCGGTTCGCCGGCTGCCGACGCCGGCGGTGACGCCTCCGGCGGCGACGAGGGCCTCAGCCAGGCGGACATCGACGCCGCCCTGAACGCGGCCGCGGCCGACGTGCCGGATGCGCGGGTGGACTCCTCGGGCCGGCCTTTCGACGAGGTGGCCGCCGCGATGGCCGCGGCGATCGAGGCCGAACAGGCCGCGACACCTCCGCCGGCCCCCAGACCGGTGCCGCCCGGCGCGGTGCCGATGAGTATTCCGGAGCTCGAGCGCGTGGAAACGCCTGCAGGTGCGGAGCAGGGCATCGATCTGCTCCGGGACGTCGAGCTGAACGTCAAGATCGAGCTGGGCCGGACGCGGATGATGGTCGAGGACGTGCTTCGCCTGGGCGAGGGATCGGTGGTGGAACTGGACAAGCTGGCCGGCGACCCGGTGGATGTGTTCGTGAATGACCGGCTGGTGGCCCGTGGCGAGGTGCTGGTGCTCAACGACAACTTCTGCGTTCGGATCAACGACATCTTCAAGGCCGAGGACGAGCCGCAGGACGGCTGATCGGGGCCGGGAGGATCGCGGCGTGGGCTGGAGTCGGCTCTGCGGCTGTTGGATGGTGCTGGCGGCGGTCGCTCCGGCCGCGGCTCAGGTCCCGGCATCCCTGCCGGCGGCGGAGCTGGAACTGGCCCCGATCGGGGACAGCGGGCGGCTGGGCCTGCCGCACCGGGACGTGCTCTCGATTGTCGGAGAGTCCCCGGGCCCTGCGGCCGGACAGCCGCAGGGAGCGTCGGCCGGAGGGGCGCCGGGTGACCGGCGGGTCGTCGAGCGGCGTCCGGCACCGGCTCCGGCGTCGCGGCCGGCCTCGGAGGAGGCCGCGGTGGGCCGTCGCGAGTCCCGCGGCGGCGTCTGGCGACTTCGGGATCTGCTGCCGCTGGCGGTGGTCCTGGCGGTGATCGCGGCGGCGGCGATGCTGGTACGCCGCTGCCTGCCGTCGCGGGGGATGCTGATCGGCACGGGCGGCCTGCGGGTGGTTGCCCGGGTGCCGCTCTCGCCGCGTCAGAACGTGGTACTGGTGCGGATGGGGCGGCATCTGGTGCTGCTGGGGCAGTCGCCCGAGCAGATCACGCTGCTGATGACCGTGACCGACCCCGATCAGGTGGCCCTGTTGCTGGGGGAGCTGGAGGGGGCCGGGCGGGAGGCCCGGAGCGGAGGTTTCGCCGGGGCGATGGAAGCGGAGGCGTCGGCTTACCCGGCTTCGGAGGCGGGGGAGCAGGACCCGGACGATCCGGCGACGCGGGCCCACGGGCAGCTGAACACGCTGCTGGAGAAGGTCCGCCGGCTGACCGGATCGCGGGGATGAGCGGACGGGCGGCGGCGTCCGCCGGAGGCGGTCGTCGTCGGACACTCAGACGGCGCGACGGAGTTGCGCGTGACCGGAAGGCATGGAGCCACATCTCGCTGGGCGGCGGCGGCGTTGGCGCTGCTGCTGGCCGTTCCCGCGGCACCGGGGCAGGTGCGCGCCCCGGAAACCCCGATCGACAACACGCTGGTCCCGGACCTCAGCCAGGTCATCCCGGTGGCCACCACCCGCGAAGGGGTCAGCGGCACGCTGAAGATCCTCGTGATCATGACGGTGCTGATGCTGGCGCCGTCGATCCTGGTCATGACCACGAGCTTCACGCGGATCCTGATCGTGCTGGCCCTGCTGCGGCAGGCGCTGGGCACGCAGCAGCTGCCGCCGAGCCAGATCCTCACCGGCATATCGCTGTTTCTGACGTTCCTGATCATGGCTCCGACCTACGAGCGGATCTACGGCGAGGCGGTGCGGCCCTGGCTGGACAACGAGCCGGGGATGACCCAGGAGCGGGCCCTGGCCATCGCCGACCGCCACATGCGCGAGTTCATGTTCGCCCAGATCGAGCGGGCCGGCGACGAGGAGGACATCTACCTTTTCGTCGAGTACGCCCGCAAGCAGCCGGTGCCGCCGGGTGAAACACTGACCCGCGGCGAGGTCCGCACGATGGTGCTGATCCCGGCGTTCATTCTGAGCGAGCTGAAGACCGCGTTCATCATCGGCTTCCGGTTCTACCTGCCGTTCCTGGTGATCGACATGGTGATCGCGACGGTGCTGATCTCGATGGGCATGCTGATGCTGCCGCCGGTGCTGATCTCGCTGCCGTTCAAGCTGCTGCTGTTCGTGATGGCCGACGGGTGGCACCTGGTGGTGGCGTCGCTGATGATGGGTTTCGCCTGACGGCCGCCGCGGGCGGTTACGCGGGCCGGGGGTGACGACGCGCATGGACGTGAGCGAGGGGCTGGATCTGGCCCGCGACGCGATCATGATGGCGCTGATCATTTCGGCGCCGGTCATGGGCATCGGCATGCTGGTGGGGCTGGTGATCTCGCTGATCCAGTCGATGACCCAGCTTCAGGAGCAGACGCTGAGTTTCGTGCCCAAGATCGTGGCCATGATCGGGTTGGCCCTGGTGCTGGTGCCGTGGCTGGCCACCCTGATGCTGGAGTACGCGACGGAGATGTTCGGCCGGCCGCCGTTCTGAGCGCCGGCCGGCGGAGGTTTTCGCGGATGCCGTGGTCGATCGCCGAGTTCTATCTGCTGCTGCCGGCGTTCATGCTGGTGCTCAGCCGGGTGGCCGGGCTGGTTCTGGCGGCGCCGTTCTTTGCCAGCATCCTGATCCCCATGCGGCTGAAGGTCCTGCTGTGCTGTGCCGTGAGCCTGGCGGTCTTCCCCATGGTCGCCGAACACGTCCGGGTGCCGGTGACGCTGGCCGGCGCGGTGGTCGGCATGGTCGGGGAGCTGATGATCGGGCTGGTGGCGGGTTTCGGCGTGTCGCTGGTGTTTCTGGGGGTGGAACTGGCCATGGAGGTGGTCGGGCACCAGTCCGGGCTGGGGCTGGGGGCGTCGTTCAACCCGCTGTTCGAGGCGACCAGCACCGCCGTGGGCGAGCTCTTCCAGCTGTTGCTGATCCTGGTGTTTCTGTGCGTCGGCGGGCACCGGGCGCTGGTTCGCGGGCTGCTGGACAGCTTCGCGACGCTCCCGCCACTGTCCATGCGGGTCAGCGAGGATCTGGCGGCGGTGCTGGTCGACCTGCTGACGCTCTCGTTCCAACTGGCCATCCGGGTGGGCGGGCCGGCGCTGCTGGCGCTGATGCTGACCCTGGTCACGCTGGGCTTCGTGTCCCGGACGCTGCCCCAGCTGAACCTGTTCACCGTGGGGTTCCCGCTCAAGCTGTCGGTCGCGCTGGCCGCATTGGCGCTGACCCTGGTTTCGTTCGAGTCGGTGATGGTCGAGGCCCTGACCGACGGGCTGGAGGACATCGCGGCGGCCCTGGCTGCGGCCGGTCGGCCCTGAGGCGGGTGCGCACCGGCCGGCTTCGAGGATGAGGCATCATGCCCGAGACCGCACAGGAGAGGACCGAGGCCCCGACCCCGCGACGGCGGGAGGAGGCCCGCAGCCGGGGACAGGTCGGCCGGAGCACCGACCTGACCGCGGCGGTGGCGCTGCTGGGTACCCTGGTGTTTCTGCAGGTCACCGGGCGAGACCTGTTCGGCAGACTGCTGGAGGTCATGCGGCGCTGCCTGGGCGAAACCGGCCAGGACGCCGCGACCGCCGGGGGCATGAAGGTGATCCTGGAGGCCGCCGCCGGGCACTGCGCCGCGGTGCTCCTTCCGCTGCTGCTCACGGTGCTGGTGGTCGCCGGGGTGACGGCCTTCCTGCAGGTCGGGGTGCTGTTGACCACCAGGCCGCTTCGCCCCTCGCTGGACAAGCTCAACCCGCTCAGCGGCCTGCAGCGGATGTTCAGCGCCCGTTCGTTCGTGCATCTGCTCATGGGCGTGCTCAAGGCCGGGCTACTGGGGCTGGTGGCCTGGTACACGCTGCACGGCCGGATGGACGTCCTGGCCTCCGCCTGCCGCCTGCCGCACACGGCGATGATCGGCATGGCCGCGGAAGTGGTTCTCGGCCTGGCCCTGCGGCTGGCCGTGGTGCTGCTGCTGCTGGCGATCATCGACTTCGTGTACCAGAAGTACCGCACGGAACGCGACCTGCGGATGACCAAGGAGGAGATCAGGGAGGAGCTCAAGCGGATGGACGGCGACCCGAAGCTCAAGGCCCGGCGGCGCCGCGTTCAGATGCAGCTCAGCCTGCAGCGCATCCAGTCGACCGTCCCGCGGGCCGACGTGGTGGTCACCAACCCGACCGAGCTGGCCGTGGCCCTGCAGTATGACGGCGCCACGATGCGGGCCCCGCGGGTCATCGCCAAGGGCGCCGACTACGTCGCCCTGCGCATCCGCCAGGTGGCGGTCGCCAACGGCGTGCCCATCGTGGAGCGCAAGCCGCTGGCCCGGGCCCTGTACCGCGACGTCGCGGTCGGGCAGGAGATCCCGGCGGAGCTGTATAAGGCGGTGGCCGAGGTGCTGGCCTACGTGTATGAGCTCACCGGCCGGAGCCGGCGGCGGCCGGCCGCCGAGCCGGTGATGAACTGAGGTTCAAGGCGGCCGGCCCGGCCCGCCGCCGGGCGTGAGCCGGAGAGCCGGACGGAGCGACCATGGCGACGACCCCTTCGGCGGCCATCCTGGCATCGCGCCCCGTGCGGTTCATGCAGCGGAACCGCGGGCTGGTGCTGCCCATCGGCGCCACCCTGCTGATCTTCGTCCTGCTGGTGCCGCTGCCGACGCCGCTGCTGGACTTCCTGCTGGCCGGCAATATCACCCTGGCCGCGGTGGTCTTCCTGACGGTGATGTATATCCAGCGCCCGCTGGAGTTCTCCTCGTTTCCGTCGCTGCTGCTGGGCGTCACCCTGCTGCGGCTGACCCTCAACACCGCGACCACCCGGCTGATCCTGACCAACGCCCAGCAGGGCACCGCCGCCGCCGGGCACGTCGTCGAGGTGTTCGGCAACTTCGTCACCGCCGGCTCCCTGGCGGTGGGCATCATCATCTTCATCATCCTGACGGTCATCCAGTTCGTGGTGGTGACCAAGGGAGCCACCCGCATCGCGGAAGTGGCGGCCCGGTTCACCCTCGACGGCATGCCCGGCAAGCAGATGGCCATCGACGCCGACCTCAACGCCGGCACGATCAACGAGGCCGAGGCCCGCCGCCGCCGCGACGAGGTCACCGCCGAGGCCGATTTCTACGGGGCCATGGACGGAGCCTCGAAGTTCGTGCGCGGCGACGCCATCGCCGGGCTGATCATCACCCTGGTCAACGTGCTCGGCGGCATCTACGTGGGCATGGTCGAGCACGGCATGCCGCTGATGGAGTGCCTGAAGGTCTTCACCACGCTGACCATCGGCGACGGGCTGGTCGCGGCCATTCCGGCGTTCATCGTCTCGGTCGCCGCCGGCATGCTCGTGACCCGCAGCAACGCCCGCAGCAACCTCGGGGAGGAACTCCTCGGCCAGCTCACCGCCCGGCCCATCGCCCTGTCCCTGGCGGCGGTGTTCGTGGCCTTTCTGGCCCTGACCCCGCTGCCGAAGGTGCCGCTGATCGTCCTGGGATCGGGCTGTGCCGGGCTGGCCGTGCTGCTGACCCGCCAGCAGGCCGTGGCCACCGAGACCGCCGCCGCCCAGGCCCGGGCCGACGCCCGGAAGGCCGACCGCGTCGAGTCGCTGCTGGCCGTCGATCCCATGGAGCTGGAGGTCGGCTACGGCCTGATCCGCCTGGTCGATCGCAAGCAGGGCGGCGACCTGCTGGACCGCATCACCAATATCCGCCGCCAGGTGGCCACCGAACTGGGCATTGTCGTCCCGCCGATCCGCGTGCGCGACCACCTCCGCCTGGAGCCCAACCAGTACGTGATCAAGCTCAAGGGCGTCGAGGTGGCCCGCGGCGAACTCATGCCCGGCTGCCTGCTGGCCATCGACAACGGCATGGTCTCCGGCCCGGTGGCGGGCATCGAGACCCGCGAGCCGGCCTTCGGCCTGCCGGCGATGTGGATCAACGAGGAGCAACGTCCCGACGCCGAGCAGCGCAACTACACCGTCGTGCCCTGCTCCAGCGTGCTGGCCACCCACCTCACCGAGGTCATCAAGCGCCATGCCGACGAGCTGCTGTCCCGCCAGCAGACCCACCGCCTGCTGGACGCTCTCAAGGAGAAGTCGCCCAAGGCCGTCGAGGACGTCATCCCCGAAATCATCAAGCCCGGCGAACTGCAGCACGTCCTGCAGAACCTGCTGCGCGAGCGCGTGCCGATCCGCGACCTGGAGACCATTCTCGAAACGCTCGGCGACTGGGCCCCGCGGACCAGGGATCCCGACATCCTGACCGAGTACGTGCGCAACGCGCTGGCCAGAACCATCTGCCAGATGTATAAGGATGAGCGCAACGTGCTCCACGTGGTGACGCTGGACCCCGGGATCGAGGACCTGATCAACGGCAATGTCGAGCGGACGGAAAGGGGCTCCTACCTGAATCTGCCGCCGGAGACGCAGAGCCGTCTGGTGGCGGCGATCCGTGAGCGGGTGGAACAGGCCATGAGCTCCGCCGGAGGCAAGATTGTGGCGATCCTCTGTTCGCCGCAGATCCGCGTGTGGGTGCGGCGGCTGACCGAACCGGCGTTGTCACACGTGCCGGTGCTGGCGTACAACGAGATCGTTCGCGGCGTCGAAGTACAATCCATGGGATTGGTGGTGCTGCCGGATGGAACTGCGAACCTATCAGGGTGACTCGATGGCCCAGGCTCTCGAGAAGGTCAAGAAGGATCTCGGACCCCGGGCGGTGATTCTCCACACACGGACCGTCCGAAAGGGCGGCGTCATGGGCGTGGGGGCCAGAAACGTCGTCGAAATCACGGCCAGTCCCGATGCCAGGCCGTTGCCTCGGCAGGACCGGCGAGGTATCATGCCCCCGACGGAAGCCCGTCCGTCGCGGGCGGAATCGCCCAATGTGACGGCTTACGTCAGAATCCCGGGACCCCAGGAACACCGGGCCAGGAACCCGGCGGACGAAAAGCCGTCCGTGGCGGAGGGAGCCGCCGTGACGTCCGTCCCAGCGATTTCTCCGGCCAGCATCGAGGAGATCAGCGCCTCCACGGCCGCCCTTCACGGGGAACTGGCCGAGTTGCGGGCCATGGTGCGGCAGCTGCTCAGTCGGCCGGGTATACCCGTGCCCGAGACGCCCGGGGGTGCTGTCGATCCCTTCCCCGTGCCCGCTGAACTGAGCGACTACTACGCCCGTCTGCTGCAGGGCGCCGTGGCCGAGGAACTCGCCCGGCAGATCGTAGCCGACGTTCGACGCCGTCTGGCCGAAAGACCCGCCCCGACGCAGGTTCAGGCCGACCATGGCAGGCGCCGCGGACCGGACGGGCGTTTCCTGCCCGAGCCGAAGGCTCACGGCCGGGCGGAGGCGTTTCTCAATCAGGCGGTGTGCGAGTGCATCGAGCGGCTGCTTCCGCCAGCCGAGCCGCTGGAATTGAACGGCGGGCTGAAGGTCGTGGCTCTGGTCGGTCCCACGGGGGTCGGCAAGACCACCACGATCGCCAAGCTGGCGGCCCACTTCAAGTTGCGGGCCGGAAAACGGGTGGGGCTGATCACCGCCGACACCTATCGCATCGCGGCCGTGGACCAGCTCAAGGCCTATGCGGAAATCCTGGACCTGCCGCTGGAGGTCGTGCTGACGCCCGGCGAGATGGCCGCGGCGGTCCGGCGCCTGGGCGACCTGGATCTGGTGCTCATCGACACTTCCGGGCGTAGCCAGAAGGATCACGTCCGCCTGCAGGAGTTGCGGGCCTTTCTGGACGCGGCCCGCGAGGCCGTGGCCGGGCGCGGGACGATGGAGGCCCACCTGGTGCTGTCCTGCACCGCTCACCCGCGGCAGCTGGGCGAGGTGCGGGACCGATTCGCCTCGCTGGGGGCCGCGAAGGTCGTGTTCACCAAGTTGGACGAGGCCGTGGGGGTGGGAGTGGTTCTCAACCTCGCCCGCCAGCTCGGCATGCACCTGTCGTACCTGACGACCGGGCAGGACGTGCCCGACGACATCGAGGTCGGACACGGGCGGAGGATCGCGGAGCTGATCCTTGCCGGCGCGAAGGCGGCGCCGGAGCGGCCGGAGCCCGATGCGCCGCCTCCGCGCCTGTTGGACGCCCGGGCCTGATCCCGTGCCCGAGCCGCCGGAACCGGGGGCCAGGATGGCCGTAGAAGAACGATTTCCCCGAAAGGTCGATCAGGCCGACCGGCTCCGCCGGATGATGGCCGGTCGTGACCTGCGGCTTCCGCGGTCGGCGCCGCAGGCCCATGTCATCGCCGTGACCAGCGGCAAGGGGGGGGTGGGCAAGACCTTCGTGGCCTGCAACCTGGCGATCGCGCTGGCCGCCCGCGGGCACCGCGTGGTGCTCTTCGACGTGGACATGGGGCTGGCGAACGCGGACATCGTTCTGGGTCTGGACGTCCAGGCGACCTGGGCGGACATGCTCGGCGGGCGCCGGAACCTGGACGAGGTGGTCATCGACGGTCCCGGGGGCATCGCTTTCGTTCCCGGAGCCTCGGGCATCGCCCATGCCGCCGACTTGAGCGAATTCGAGCGGCATCGCCTGCTGGCGGCCATGCGCCGCATCGAGAGCGACTATGACGTGGCCGTTCTGGACTGCGGGGCGGGCATTTCCCGCAACGTGGTGGCTTTCGCGGCCGCGGCGGACACCGTCCTGGTCGTGGCCTCGCCCGAGCCCACCGCGTTGACCGACGCCTACGCGACGATCAAGGTCTTCGCCCAGGTCTGGGACTCCGGCGGAGAAGGCGTCGTTCCCGGCGCGGTCGGCGTGGTGGTCAACCAGGCCGACAGCCGCGGCGAAGCCCGGGCGACGTACGAGCGGCTGGCCGAGACCGCGGCCCGCTTTCTGCACCTTCCGGTGCTCGACCACGGCTATGTGCTGCGCGACGACCACGTTTCCGCGGCGGTGCGCCAGCGGCGCCCGCTGATGCTCCGCTACCCGCGCAGTCCGGCAGGGTCGTGCCTGCTGGCCGTGGCCGGGCGGCTGTCCCGCGAGATCGGCCGGCGCCCCGCGGAGCGGGGGCTGTTTTATCGGGTCATGAACCTCTTTCTGTGACCCGGTGCCGATAATCGTTCAGCCTCGCGCCGCGGAAAACGCCGCCGGCGGAGGATCCATGGATTTGAGCTAAACCCGCCGGCGGCTCCGGTCGCTACTCACAGGACAGGCCGGCAGGGACGGGTGCTGTGGAATGGTTCGTTTTTGCGGGGCGGCTTTCGGCTTTCTGGCGTTTTCGATCACCATCACGCTGGGTCTGTTGTGCGGAAATCCGGTCGAGGTGACGCTGCAGCGCGCGATACGGGCGCTGCTGGTGTTCTGCGCCCTGGGGCTGCTGCTCGGCTGGATCGGCTACCGGATCGTGGATGAGCACGCCCTGCGCAGGAAGGCCGAGCTGTTCCGGGACGAGCCCGGTACGCCGGCCGGGCCGCCCGGCGGAGAACCGGCGCCGACGCTGAGGGTCGTCCCGGCGCCTCCGCAGAGCCCGGCGCGCTGACCTGTCGCGCCGAGCACCGGTCCCGATCGGCGGGAGAGCGAGCATGTCCGACGTCCAGCCCGACGTCCAGCGGATCTGGATCGAATACAAGGCCACGCGGTCCCGCGAGCTGCGCAACCGGCTCATGGAACACTACCTGCCGCTGGTGCGCTACGCCGCGGACCGCATCTCCGCCAAGCTGCCCAGCGAGGTGGACGTGGATGACCTCGTGTCCGCCGGCATCTTCGGGCTGGTGGACGCGATCGAGGCCTTCGACCTGGATCGCGGCGTGAAGTTCGAGACGTACTGCTCGCCGCGCATCCGCGGGGCGATCCTCGACGAGCTGCGGACCATGGACTGGGTGCCGCGCCTGGTGCGCAGCCGGGCCCACAGGCTCGAAAGCGTGACCAAGCTCCTGCGGACCGAGCTGGGGCGGTTGCCGACCGACGACGAGATCGCCGAGCGCCTGGCCTTGCGCCGCAGCGACATGGACAAGCTGCTGCGCGACGCCACGGCGGTCAGCCTCGTCTCGCTTTCGCGCCGCTTCGTGGACGAGGACTCCAGCCGCGATCTCCAGGAAATCGACATCCTCGAGGACCGCCGCAGCGTCGATCCGGTCGAGGAGCTGGTCCGCCGCGATCTGCACGAGTTCGTAATGAACGAGCTCTCCCGCCTGGAGCGAATCATCCTGGTGCTCTACTACGGCGAGGAGCTCACCATGAAGGAGATCGGCGCGACCCTGGATCTCTCGGAAAGCCGCGTCAGTCAGATGCATTCGGCGATTGTGGCACGACTGCTGCGCCAGTTCGAGGTGCGCGGGGAACTGCAGTACGAGCGCTGACCGGCGGCCTGCTTCCCCTTCCGCCGATCGCGCCTTGCCGACCATGCCCTCTCAGAGGCCGCAGTCAGGGTCTGCCGGCACGCCTGAAGCCCCCAGGCACTTCAGGAACACCGTGATATCATCGCCGTCCACGTCGGTGTCGCGGTCCAGACGCGCGTTCAGGCAAACCGGCTGCTCCTGCGGGATCATCGGGCCACTCAGGCATCGCTGCAGGTGGCTGAAGTCCGCCTGATCCACGTCGCGGTCCAGGTCGAAGTCGGCCCGCGGCCGGCGGGAAGTGTCCGCCAGGGCCAGCACGGTGTAGCGATACTCGGTCCAGGGCGATTCGGCCGAGGCGTTCTCGATCCGGACCGCAACCCGCGGCCGCCCCGCGATCAGGGCGGCGCGGACGACGAAATCGCTGTCCCGGAAGGCCTCGAAAGCCCCGTCGGCCGAGCCGTCGGCGGCCGTGCTGCCGGCGTCGTACCAGACTCCGGCGAAGACGCCGTCCACGTACACCCGCCCCTGCTGGCGGGGCACCGCGTAGTTCAGCCGACGCCTCAAAAGCAGCCCCGCGTCGCCCGGCGGGCCGGTCGTGACCTCGAACTCCGCTACCCCGCCGATCCCGATCCACCGACCGGCGTCCGTGACCGTCGCCGGATAGGGGCTGGCCGCATAAGGGGCCTGCGTCGTGCCGCTCCAGACCGCTCCTGCGGCCGCATAGCCGTGGGCGGTCTCCGAGTCCGTGTCGCCGATGTCGATCTCGTCCACCCGACGCCCCAGCGGGTTCGGCGATGCGTAGTACATCAGCACGCTTTCGATCTCAACGGTATCGGTGTTCCACGGGCCGTGCTCGATCCCGGCGCGGACTTCGCTGAAAAACGGAACGCAATCGTTCAGGAAGAAGCGGTAGCACGTGTCGCGCTGCGTAGGCGATGAGGCGTGGGCCGGGTTGCCGTGCAGCGGCAGACTGAACACCCCGAGATCGAAATACCATCCGCCGTTGTAGAAGTCCTCCGTGCCGGTGCCGTGGAGGGCCGGCGTGCGGGCGCCGTCGATCATGAAACGCTCGTCGCCCTCCAGGTAGCCGCGCCCCGAACCGCTGCCGATCATCGTCTGCACCACGCCGACGATGTGCCCGGCGCCGGCACGCTCGAGGAACAGATGGTCCGACCCGGCGACCGGAACGGCGCGGCGCCAGTCCGCATGGAAATAACCCAGGCCGTCAGGCAGCGCGGTCGGCGTGTGCCGCACCGAACACGAGATGCCCTCGATGGCGGTCGTGCCGGTGTTGCGGAGCACCACCCGCGCGGATGCGCGGAAGGGCATCGGAAAATAGCAGTAGAAGCGCGGCCCGATGATTCCCGCCGGCAGCCCGCGGGCGGTGGCCGGCCCGAGCCCCGAGCCGAAAAAGGCCCCCACCGGGGCATCGACCGCCCAGCTCGCGCTGCCGTCCCAGGCGATCCGCAACCGCAGGGCCGACATCGTCGCCGGGGTCGGGGCCGCCATCTCCAGCACGATCTGCTGGATGATCCCCGGGCCCTGCAGGTCGGCGGCCACCAGTTCCGTGCCGGGATCGAGCCCGGCCTCGACTTGCTCGAGCAGGGTGCCGTGGTCGGGCTTGGGATCCTCTCCCGCGGCGTTCCATGCGGCCACCGCCGGCGCGGTGCCCTGCGTGCCGTCGAAGGTGGGTGCGCCGGGGGCCTCGTCGAAAAGCTGGTAGGTGATGTTGTAATAGGTCTGGGCTGCGGTATTGGTGCTGGTCACCCGGCAGCCGTCGCGGAACATGATCGGCACGTAGCTGTAGTATCCTCCGGACGAAACCTGGTCGTTGCCCGCCAGCGGGGCCGGAAACCACGGGTGCGTGCCGCTGAAGAAGGTCTCCATCGGCAGCTCGATCCGGGGCGTCGGCTCCTGGTCGAGGTAGAAGCGGATCACGCCGTTCAGCGGGCGGGTGCTGGCCGTGACCCAGACGCGCGTGACGCATCCCGGACCGCGGACGTCCATCCAGACGGCCTCGTCGCCCTGCATCTGGAGGATGCCCGTCCAGTCCCGGTTGCGACCCTGGCGGTCGTGGCTGGACGATTGATAGACGCGCACGCCCTCACGCAGCTCGCAGATCCGATCCAGCCGGGCCAGGGCCTCGCAACCCAGCGGACCCGTCGGCGCGGCGTTGCTCTGCGCGGCCGTCGCTCCGCAAAGCCAGAGGACCGTTGCGGCCAGATTCCTGCTGGAGGCGGAACGAGGGCGATACATGAGCCGGCACCCCTTGTGACCTTCGGCAGGATGGTCGCGCCAGGTCGGGCACGGCAGCAGGCATCCGGCCGGCTGCGAGGCGGATTACCCGGCCAGGCCACGGGAATTCCGTGGTCGAACACCCCCCGCACCGGAGAAGGACGCCTGCCCGCTCAACGCGCGGGGATTCCCCCCGGACACCGGCAGGACGATCGAACCGACATGTGGTTCGTCGCCGCGTGCGCCGGCGTCGCAGGGCCTGATTGCTCCGCACTCTCCGCGACGAAAACCATGTTACATGGTTTTAACCGTTTTAGCAAGAGCCTTCGACACTCCGGTCGCCGGTCCTGCCGCAAGGGATCCCCGGCCTGGACCCTTCCGGCCGACCCCTGGCGAAAGCCCCTTGGTGCGCAAACGTCCGGATCGATGAGCAACGCTTCGAGAACCCCATACGGGCCAACTTTTGGCGGGCTTGACGGTGGGTGCGCAACGGCCTGGGGTTACCGCTGTACGGCCAGGGCGGCACGGGGATGAATCCCATGCGTGACGAGGACACGATGCGCGATAATAGCAATAAGTTTATGTATATCAGAGACTTGGAGGATTTATGGCGGCCGGCATTCGGGTGTCACGTCGGTTCAATTGCAAACTTGGAAAGATTATCGACGCCAGAGGCTGACATGGCTTTCGCTGGGTGTTCAGCCCTGAATGCCTGGTGGAAGTCAGGACCGGTTAGCCGCCGGTTTCCGGCGGGATCCGGTCCGGCGGGAAGGCTTCACGCGAACGACTCACCCAGCAGCGCCGCGACGTGAGCCGTCGCGCAGCGGGCCAGTGATGCCGGCTCGTACCCGCCTTCCAGAACGCTGACGATGCGGCCGCAGCCGTGGCGGTCGGCGACCTCGGCCACGGCCCGGGTCATCCAGCCGAAGCAATCGGGCGTCAGGCGGATGTCGGCGGTGCCGTCCGCGGCGGCGGCATCGAAGCCGGCGCTGATCACGACGGCCGCCGGCGCGAAAGCCTCCACGGCCGGCAGCACCCGGTCGGCAAAGGCCCCGCGGTACTCGCCGTCGCCGGCACCGGCGGGCATGGGCACGTTGAGCGTGAACCCTTCGCCGGGGCCCGTGCCGCGTTCGGACGCACGGCCGGTGCCGGGGTAGAGTGTTTCGGGATCCTGGTGCAGGCTGACGTACAGGACGTCGCGGCGGTGCTCGAAGATGCGCTGGGTGCCCTGGCCGTGGTGGACGTCCCAGTCGATGATCGCCACCCGCGGCAGGCCGTGCGTGCGCCGCAGCCGCTCGGCTGCCAGTGCCGCGTGGTTGAACAGGCAGAAGCCGCCGGCGCGGTCCGGCTCGGCATGGTGTCCGGGCGGCCGGACGGCGCAGAACGCGCGGTCGATCCGGCCCTTGGCGATCTCGTCGCAGGCGGCCAGGACTCCCCCGGCCGCCAGTCGCGCCGCCGGCTCGCTCTCCGGGCCGATGGGCGTGTCGCGGCTGCCCAGAAAGCCCATATCCTGCTCGCAGGCCAGGCGGACCAGTTCGACGTAGGCCGGCTCGTGCACCCAGGCCAGGACTTCGCGCGGCGCCGGAGAAAACGTCAGCGGCGTCATCCGCCCCAACAGGCCCGCCTCGGCCAGGCCGGCGACAAGGGCCTCCAGCCGCCGGGGACTCTCCGGATGGCCGCGGGGCGTGCGGTGTCGAAGGAAGGCCCGGTCATAGACCCAGCCGACGCGCATGCCGCCAGTTTAACCTCGGCGGAGGTCTCCAAACGCATCGTCGGCATGTCGTGGTCCGCCGGCGCGGCCGATCGTTGGCTTTCGCCCCGCCGCGGGTTATGCTGTCGCGACCCGAGAACCCTTTCGGGTTCGCGATCGCCTTTCGGGTTCGCGATCGGCCGCGGATCCCAGCACAGCATGTAAGGAGAGAACGCATGGCTGCAGGCAAGCGCATGTCCCGCCGGACGCTGCTCAAGGGTGCGGCGGCCGCCGTCGCGGCGCCGTACATCGTTCCGGCGTCCGCTCTGGGCAAGGCCGGCTGGAAGCCTCCCAGCGAGCGGTTCACGGTCGGCTTCATCGGCATCGGCAACATGGGCAGCGCCCACCTCGGGGGTTTCCTGGGCGACAAGTCGCTGCAGATCGTGGCCGCCTGCGACGTGGACGCGGTCAAGCGGGCCAGGGCCCGCGAGACGATCGAGAAGCATTACGCCGAGCATCTGACCGGCGATACGTACCGCGGCTGCGACGAGTACAACGAGTTCGAGAAGCTGCTGGCGCGGCCGGACATCGACGCGGTGCTGATCGCCACGCCCGACCACTGGCACGCCCTGATCGCCGTGGCCGCGGCGCGGGCCGGCAAGGACATCTACTGCGAGAAGCCGCTGTCGCTGACCGTCCGCGAGGCCTGGATGATGGTGGATGCCGTGCGCCGCTACGGCCGGGTGTTCCAGACCGGAAGTCAGCAGCGCAGCGAGGCGAACTTCCGCTACGCCTGCGAGCTGGTGCGCAACGGCCGGATCGGACAGTTGCAGACCGTGCATGTCAACATCGGCATGCCTTCGGCGGAAAAGTACTTCCCCGAGGAGCCCGTCCGCCCGGGTCTGGACTGGGACCGCTGGCTGGGGCCGGCGCCGTGGGCGCCGTACAACAGCGAACGCTGCAGCGGCGATTACGGCGGCGGCTGGCGATGGGTCCGCGACTACTCCGGCGGCATGACCACCGACTGGGGGGCCCACCACTTCGACATCGGCCAGTGGGGCATGGGCATGGACGGTTCCGGACCGGTGGAGATCATCCCGCCGGGCGTCGACGGGGCGGAGAATCTGACCATCCGCTACGCCAGCGGGGTGACCATGTACCGGGCTTCCCGGGCGCCCGGCGATCACCCGGTCAACGGTGTGCTCTTCACGGGGACCGAGGGCAAGGTCGAGGTCAACCGCGGTTACCTGCGGACCTGGCCGGAGGAGATCGGCCGCACGCCCATCGGTCCGGGCGACCTGCACCTGTACCGCAGTCCCGGTCACCGCGAGGACTGGGTCGAATGCATGCGCTCCCGCAAACGCCCGATCTGCGACGTCGAGATCGGGGCCTCCACGATCACCGTCTGCCACCTGGCCAACATCGCCTCGTGGCTGGGCCGGGCGATCCGCTGGGACCCCGCCCGGCGCGAGATCATCGGCGACGAGCAGGCCAGTCGCTGGCTGGACCGTCCGAAGCGCGCCCCGTGGCATCTGTGATCGCCCATTGTTGAGCAAGCACACCGACCTGGAGACATGGATATGACCGGCAACGTGCCTTTTCGTCTGATGATTCCCGCCCTGACCGCCGTGGCCTGTGCGTTCGCAGGGTGCGCGAGCACCTCGGGGCCCGATGCATCCGCCACCCGGCTGGAACCGGCGGCTCAAGCCTATCTGGATACCATCGACGCGCTGATGCCCGGCATGGGGGCCGCGTCGATCATGGATCGCAAGGACAGCCAGCTGGCTTTCGAACGCATCTGCTTCAAGGCCGGCGCACCGGGCAATGAGGAGCTCCGCGCCGCCCTCTGCCGCGCGATCATCCACCGCACGGGTACCGATCAGCCCAAGCCCGGTCGCGTCTGGCTGTTGCGTAAGGTGGAGACGCTCGGCCGCGGGGAGGTCGTGCCGGCGCTGGTCGCACTGTGCTACGACCCGGACGGCGAAATCCGCGACCTGGCCCGCCGGGCCCTGCAGAACAACCCCGCGCCCGCCGCGGCCGCCGCGCTGCGCACCGAACTGGGCAAGGCCCGCGATCCGGCCTGGCAGGCGGCCCTGATCGGGGCCCTGGGTGCCCGCCGCGATGCCGCGAGCGTGCCGCTGCTGGCCAAGCTGGCCGGAGAAAGCGACCCGCTGGTGGCCGGGGCGGCCGTCTGGGCACTGGGCAAGGTGGCTGACGACGCCGCCGCGAAGGTCCTGGAAACGCTGCTGGAAACCGGTCCGGCCTCCTTGCGTGGAGAAATCGTGGACGCCTGGCTTCGGGCCGCTCAGGTCGTCCTGGCGCGCGGCGATCGTGCCAGGGCCGCACGCATGTACGCCCGGCTGGACAGCGACGTGGAGCCTGAGAACGTGCGTCTGGCGGCCATCGAGGGGCTTGCTGCCGCTCAGGGCTCGGCGGCCGTGCCCAGGCTTCTGAAGCTGGTGGACGGAACATCCCCGCGGATGCAGGCGGCGGCTGCCGGATGCCTGCGCCGTCTGGATGGCTCGGATACCACGACTCTGCTGATCGCCGCCGTGGATACCCTGGCTCCGGCCGGCCGTGCGGTGCTCGTCGAGGTGCTCGGCGATCGCGGCGACCGTGCCGCGGCCAAGACGGTCTGCGACCAGCTCTCGACGGACGGGCCGGTGCGCCTGGCGGCCCTGGAGGCCTTGGAGCATCTGGGCGATGGTTCGCATGTGGACCTGCTGGCCGAGTGGGCGACCAAGGGTACCGATGAGGAAAAGGCCGCGGCCCGCCGAAGCCTCGCGGGGATGGGCGCGGGCGACGTCGATGAGGCCGTGTTGACCGCCCTGGCCCGTGCGGAGGAGGGACCGATCCGGCAGGAGTTGATCCGCGCCGCCGGTGCGCGCCGCCTCCGCAAGGCCATGCCTGAACTGCTGCAGGCGGCCACGGCGCCGGATGAGGACTTCCGCGTGATGGTGATTCAGGCACTCGGCGAAATGGCCGTGCCGGAGGATCTGGCGAGCCTGATCGACCTGCTGGCCAGGCTCGAGGGTCCGGCCACGCTGCAGGCCGCCGAGGGAGCGATCGGCGGGTTGTGCCGCCGGATCGGCGACCAGTCCGTCGTGGTGCCCAGCCTGGCCGAGGCCATGGGACGCGTAGGCCCGCAGGCTCAGGCGTCGATTCTGCGGATTCTGGAGGGTTTCAGGAACGACGAAGTGCTGGCCCTGGTGCGCCGCAGCCTGGATTCTGAACACCAGACCGTGGCCGAGACGGCCAGGACGGTGCTGGCCAACTGGCCGCCGTTGCACGTGGAGAAGTGGTCGTTCGCCGGGCCGTACCGTCAGGAGGGCAAAGGGCCCAGGGAGCTCTTCGACGTGGTCTTCGACCCTGAGAATCCCGAGGCGGCCGTCGAGTGGCAGCCGCTGGGCAAGGCCAGGCCCGGAGAGGACGGGCACGTGCGGCTGAACCGGCTCGGCGCCGGCGACAACTGCTGCGGTTACCTGCGGACGACCGTGATCAGCGAGCGCGAACAGGATGTGGTTCTGGTGGCCGGCAGCGACGACGGCATCAAGATCTGGCTCAATGGTCAGGTCATCCACGCCAACAACGCCGTCCGCGGCGTCAAGTGCGGCGAGGACAGGGTGGACTGCCGGCTGATGGAGGGCGAGAACACCCTGTTGGTGAAGGTGACCCAGGGCGGTGCCGACTGGGCCCTGTGCTGCGGCTTCAAAATGCCCGACGGCGGTCCGGCGACCGGCCTGCAGTTCAAGGCCCACGACTGACCGCGGGCTCAAAGCCGGGTCGGCGGGCCGACAGCCAGCCTCGCACAGGGCCAAGGATTGCCGGTCAGGCGACACCCGCGGTGATTGGCTGGGTGATTGGCCGATTTGCCGGTCTGGCCGATTAGGACGGGCCGTGGATCGCATATGCCTCTCTTTTTAGAAACACATAGCGTTTTTGATGGCTTCAGCGGCATTGAGGGAGCCCTGGTTCAATCCGCCTGCCTGTCGGCGGTGGCTTCGTGAATCCGGTCCTTCCGGGCGCTCAGTTGGAATCCAGCGACCAAGGAGTCTCGCTTCAGTTCATCACTTGATTGTTCAATGGCGGCCGTCCGATTGCCCGGAGGAAGCATGGCGCGCCCTGTTTTTGTGGCGCAAGCATGGTGGAATCCTGAAGGCCTGTGGGTCGCGTCATCGTTTACGCGGCGGTCGAGCCTTTCCGGCGACATCGACTCGGGTTTTTGCCCGGTTGTTGGCAGGAGCAGGGCCGCATAGGACGATGCCATTGCGTGACTGATTCGACCGACGGTGCGGCTGACACGGGTGCTTCGCCTTCGCGGCGCGCCGACGAATGTGAGCGGATACGAAGCGTCGAAGTCATCGCAATCTCTCGCAAAAAACATAAAAAACAGCTTGACGCAGGCTCCCAATGGCCGTAGGCTGGAATATAACCGTAGGAGAAGCTGCGCACCTCAGCGTGCTGAGGGAGCGCCGGGTCAGGTCAACGGTGGCGATATCCAGCAGAAAAAGACAATGGGTACGTGTAGTACCCACAGGAGAGAAGGAGCAGATTATGAAAAAGCCGGTATGTAGTGTTGTCGGGGTTTCGATTCTGGCGGCGGGCATGCTCGTCTCGACGGCGACGGCTGCGACGATCACGCAGACTCAGCCTTTCAGCGGCGTGCCCGATTACACGCAGGTGTTGACCTTCAACCAGTTCGACGACCTGGGCGGCACCTTGACGCTTTTGTCGGTGTACGTCGAGGTCAACCTCAACGCCATCGGCGGGGCGCTGCGGTGCGACAACGACGCACCGCAGTCGGCCAGTGGCGCCATCGAGTTCGGTGCCCAGGCCGCCATCACCGCTTCCGTGCCGCTGATTGACGCGATGTTTCAGCCCATCTTCCAGCCCGGCGACGTCAAGGCCACCGGCGGGACCACGCTCAACCTCACGGCCGACGATGACGACCTCGAGGTGGGTGGCACGCCGAACTTCAGCATGATGGGGACCGACTACGGCTTTTATCTCGGCGGATCGGTATGGGACAGTGACAGCGGCATCGTCAACTCGCTGGTGTACGGCAGCTACATCGGCACGGGCACATTCACCATCACGGTGGAGGGCACCCAGGTGGCCAACTACGGTTCTCTGGGCGGCGTGCAGGCCCAGATCGACCCCCTGGACACTACAGGCACCGTGACGGTGATCTACAACTACATCCCGGAACCGGCGACGCTGGGTCTACTGTTGCTGGGCGGGCTTCTGACTGCCCGCCGCCGCATCGCGGCCTGATTTTGTTCGCTTCCGTGGCCTGAGCAGGATCGAACAGAGGCCGTCACCTGATTCGGGTGGCGGCCTCTTTCCATGCGCCTGTCGTTGCGGCCGTCCCAAACGGTCGTTCGTCGATGCCCCCGGGACGGGGACGGGAGGATAAAGCCCTGAGCCGGGTTGGATGAGATGTGCGGTCGCAGAATGCCGAACGTTCCCGGGGTGCAGGCGTCTCATGGGCACCCGGGCGGCAAATCCGGTCCGCCCAGGCACCACTGAAGGATACCGAAGTCCGCCTGATCCACGTCCCCGTCCATGTCCAGGTCGGCCCGCGGCGTCACCGTGAGAGTCGCGGCTTCGCTGACGACCTGACCGCAGTAGCTGCGGACCACCACGTCGTATACGCCCGCGTCGCCCCGGTCGACTGCGGGAATGCGGAAGAAGGCCTGGTTCGCTCCGGCGATGGGCATGCCGTCCTTGCGCCATTGATAGCGGATGGACGCGCTGCCGATGGCCGTCACGCCGAAAGCGGCATCCGATCCCTCGGTCGATCTGGTGTTGACCGGAACGTTGAGCAGCCGAAGCCCGCGTGCGTATTCCCAGAGGTGGCCCTGGGGACCGCCGGCATTCGCCCCGCCGAAAAGCAGGCATGCCTGCCGGTCGCTGTCGTACGCCATCGCGTGGGCGTTTCGGGGGGAAGGGGCTGCGGCCAGGCTCCGCTGCGTCCAGTTGATGCCGTTCCATTCCCAGGTGTCCGCCAGGTAGTCGCCGGAACCCAATCCGCCGAACAGGACCGTGACGCCGCGGGAGGCGTCATACGCCATGGCGGCCGACACACGGGCCTGAGGGCTGACGGCCGGGGTGCGCTGGTTCCAGTTGGCCCCGTTCCACTCCCAGGTGTCCGCCAGGTAGCCGCCGGAGCCGGTGCCACCGAATAGGACCGTCACTGCCCGGGAGCCGTCGTAGGCCATCGCATGCATACCCCGGGACGGAGGCGAGGACGCCGGTGTGCGTCTGGTCCAGTTGACCCCGTTCCATTCCCACGTTTCGGCCCCTGCGCTGCCGGCGGTGCCGGAGCCGCCGAACAGCACCGTCACGCCCCGGGCTGCGTCGTAGCACATGGCGTGGGCGTAACGGGCGGCAGGCGAGGTGGCCGGCGTCCGCCGCGTCCAGTCGGCGCCGTCCCATTCCCAGGTGCCGTCCAGATAGATGCTGCCGTTCCAGCCGCCGAAAAGCACCGTCATCCCCCTCGCGGCGTCATATGCGGCTTTGGGATCGAAACATGCCGGCGGCGAAACCGTCGGGGTCCGCCGGATCCAGGAGACGCCGTCCCACTCCCAGGTGTCATTCAGGTATCCGCCGGAACCGATCCCGCCAAAAACAACCGCCGTGCCGCGGGCGGCGTCGTAAGCCAGACCGTGGCCGTAACGGGCCGGGGGCGTGGTGGCCGGGTTCGGCTGCGTCCAGGCCGGATCGCACTGGGCCGGTGCCATCGATGCCACCGTCAGTGAAACCGTCAGACAGATCGCCGCGCAGGAGGCATCATCACGCTTTCGCGGATCGGTCGTCATGGCAGACTTCCCCACCGGAACCTTATCGCGCCCTATTCACGCGACATGCACCCCATGTCAAACAATGCTTGCGTATTTTACCATGATCTTACGGCTGTTCGCCGGCGGGAGCCAGTGTCAAATCCTGTGTAAATCGCCCTGGGGGCATCCGGTGATCCTCGCGCCTATGCGACCCTCGCCCTGGTCTTCCTCCTCGAACACGACTCAGGCAGCGGCACCGTCGGGCACAGATGCGCCGACTTCAGCCGCCGCCAGTGTTTGCTCAGACGCGTCAGCACCTGGTGCATCAGCCACACGCCGCTGCGGGTCTTCTTGAACCGCCCGGCCGCGTTGGTCCGCAGCCGGACGCCGGAGAACACCGACTCGATGGGGTTCGTCGTCCGCAGGCGCGCCCAGTGAGCCTCCGGAAACCGATAGAACGTCAGAGGCCGGTCCAGATCGTCGGCCGGGCCGTCCGCCGCGCGATCGTCGCCCGCCTGCCGCAGCTCGCCCACCGCCGCGGCATGCAGCCGCCGGGCGGCCTTCTCATCGTCGGCCTGCCAGATCGCCCGCAGCCGCGGCACCCAGGCCGGACACTCCCGCCGCGGCAGCGGGGCACGAACGGGAGGAGGTCATGCGTGTTGGACAAGAACTCCGGTACGCCGGCAGGTTTCGGGGCAGGCATGGCCGTATGGTTTGCCGCGTGCTCGGCCCGCCAGCTTACCCGGGTTCCGGGGCAGGCATGCGGCGTCCTTTGGCTTGTCTAGGTCGTAAAGCTGGTTTGCGAGCCTGGAATTACGCCCGCCGGGCCACGAGGCGGGCGTTCGCAACTCACGAAACCACAGATAGTTAATCAGACTGGGCGATACTGGACTCGAACCAGTGGCCTCTTGCATGTCGAGCAAGCGCTCTAGCCAACTGAGCTAATCGCCCGAAGCGGCCTGGTACCCGGTCGAACCGAGCCGGCCAGCAGGCACCATTCTATCTTGTCCGGCGGCGGAGGCAAGCCTGAGGGAAAGTGTTGCCCGAGGTTTAAGCTCAGAGCCGCGGTTCGGGCGGTCGGGGGGGCACGTAGCGTTCAGGGGTGCAGAGGGCCTGGGTTTGCACAGGCAACGCGTCCCTGGCCGGTGGTCGGGGAGGTTCAGGCGGAGGCACCGGTTACGGCTTGCCCCCGGACGGCGTCGGCGATCAGCCGAAGAAAGGCGTCAACGCAGGTCTCGGCGCGGAAGACTTCGAAAGCCTGGTCGCGCGCGGCATCCGCACATCGCCGGCGGGTGTCGGGATCGCCAACGGCCTCATGGATGCGAGCGGCCAGGAGGTGGGGCTGGTCGGGCTTGCACAGGAACGCGGTCTGGCCGTCGGTGACGAGTTCGGTGACTGAGGGTACGGCCGTGGCGACGATGGTCGTGCCGGCGGCCATGGCCATGGCCAGCCAGTAGATGCCGACATCGCCCGAAGGGGAGAAAACCAGCACGTCGGCCAGGGACAGCAGCTCCATGGGGCTGATGCGGTTGCGGGTGAACTGATAGAGGTTGCGGCAGGGCAGGCCTTCAACAAGTCGGCGGATACGTTCCTGTTCGCGCGAGACGCCAGGGACGACCATGCTCACATCGGGCCAGACCTGTTGCAGGATTGCGGCCGCCCAGGCGGCATAGTATTGTCCTGCGGCGCGGCTGGGCGGAGAGGCGGTGAGCAGCATCGTCCCGCCGGCGGGCAGTCCTGCCGTCCGGCGGTCAGCCGCCAGGCGGGCCTGGCGCAGCTCGCCGTAGTCGATTCCCGGACGGATGACGGTGATGCGGGCGGCGGGCAGGCCGCACTCGACGAGTCGCCGTCGGGCGGTGTCGGAGGTGCAGACCACTTGCCCGAAGGATTCGGCGGCGCTGCCTGGCCACCAGCGGGCGATTTCGGCGGTTTCGGCGGGGTCGGCGACCACCACGGCCACCGGCGGATCCTGCCCCGTCGCGGTGGCGGCGACGGCCGCGGCCGAGGCCCCCCAGGCCAAGACGACCTGCGGATGCTGGCGGCGAAGGACACGCTGCAGATCGAGCACCGAGGCCATGGGCCAGTTGAGGCGGCGCCCCACGTGGACGACCGGAACGTGGGGCGGCTCCTGGAGTACCGGGCATTCGCCCATCACCGCGACGCGCTGCTCGACGCGATCGCGCGGGAGGCGCCGCAGCAGCAGCGTGACCAGGCGAACGGCGTCTTCGTGGGTGGTGGCGTCCAGGACGTGGGAAACGCGAACGGACATGCCTGCATCATGGCGGAGGAAGCGTGCTTGTTCAAGTGTCCGTCGCCAATCATGCGCTTGTGGCGAGCCGCGACGGGTACACCGCCTCCTGTGTTATGATTGCGCTAAGGCGGTCGGCCGCAGGGCCTCGCCAGTGCGCGGAGGCGCGTTGGCCGGCGGCTTCGGATCGACCGGTCGGGCTCAGGTCCGTATGGTGTGAGCGGAAGGTGGGAAGGCGAACGGCCGGGTGCGCCCGGACGGGCTGAATCCGCGCGGCCTGTTGGGGGCGATCGAACGGCAGGGTGATGCTGTTCACGGTGATCCTGGTACTGATCCTGCTGGCCTGCTCGGCGTTTTTCAGCGCCGCCGAGACGGCCCTGTTCTCGCTCTCGCGCCTCGAGCTTCGGCGTCTGGCCGACGACCGCCGGGTTTCGGCCCGCCTGGCGGCTCAGCTCATGCAGCAGCCCCGGCGTTTGCTGCTGACGCTGATGATCGGCAACGTGTCGGCTGGGATTTTCGTCTTCGCCACGACGTTGTCGCTGCTGGAGCGGCTGACCGGCGGTCATTCGGCCCTGGCCGCGGTGCTGGGGCTGGCCTCGCCGGTGCTGGTGACGACCGTGGGTGACATCCTGCCCAAGGCGGCCGCTATCGCGTTGCGTGTGCCGCTGGCGGTGCGGACGGCACGGATCGTGCGCGTCTGCCAGGTGCTGTTATGGCCGTTGAACCTGGTGCTGAGTTCCGTTCTGATCGAGCCGTTGACACGGCTGCTGGCCGGGGCGACGCGGCCGCCGGAGTGCATCGGCACGGACGAGCTACGTGAGCTGGTGGAGGTGTCGCAGGCCCACCGGATCATCGACGCCGACGAGAACGCGATGCTGGCCGAGGTGATCCGGCTGAACGAGCTGAAGGTTCGGGACGTGATGGTTCCGCGGGTGGACGTGAAGGCCTTCGACCTGGCCGACGGTCCCGGCGAGCTCCGGCGGCTCTTCAATGAGCTGCGGTTCGGAAAGATCCCGGTGTACGAGGGGGACATCGACCATATCATCGGCGTGGTCTACGCCAAGGACTTCTTCTTGGCCCCGGAGCGGCCGCTGCGCTCGATGGTCCGGCCGGTGCCGTTCGTGCCGGAGATCATCACCCTGACTCAGCTCCTGGCGCACTTCAAGCGTTCTCGCACGCAGCTGGCCATCGCAGTGGACGAGTACGGGGGCATGACCGGGCTGGTCACGGTGGAGGACGTGGCCGAACAGATCGTAGGCGACCTGAGTCTGCCGGACGAGGCGGAAGAGCTTCCGCTGTGGGAGAGCCTGGGCGAGAACCGCTACCGCGTGCACGGCGGCGTGAGCGTCCGGGAGTGGGCCGAGCGTTTCGGACTGAATCCCCTGGAGGAGCCGGTGACCACGCTGGGGGGCCTGGTGCTGTCGCGTCTGGGGCGGCTGCCGGCGGTGGGCGACGAGGTGCGGCTGCAGAACGTTCGGCTCACGGTGGAATCGCTGCGCGGCCGGCGGATCGAGAGGCTGCTGGTGGAGTTGGACCGGCCCTGGGGCGACGGACTGGATCCGCAGGCGGATCGCGGGGGGGCGCGGTGATCTGGGCGGCGGCGGCCATCGTGTTCCTGGGGCTGGCGGCCTTCTACAGCGGCTGCGAAATGGGGCTGTACCGTCTCAACCGCCTGCGTCTGCGGATTCGCGCGGAGCGCGGACGGACCCGCGGCGCCGGACCGCTGATGCGCCTGGTGGAGCGGGAGCAGGAGAGCGTTCTGGCCATCCTTCTGAGCCAGAACATGGCCAACTATGTGCTCACCGTGGCGGTGTCGGCCTTCCTGGCCCGCGGAGTGGGGTTGTCCATCGAGGAGACGGAGTTCTACACCGCGGCCGCGCTGTCGCCGATCGTCTTCGTCCTGGGCGACGTGGTTCCCAAGAACGTCTTCCAGACTCACGCCGACCGCCTGATGTACGGGGCCGCCCGGCTGCTGTATGCGACGGTGCTGGTGTGCCGCTGGACGGGTACGACCGCGCTGCTCCAGGCCCTGTCCCGGCTGGGCACGCGGCTGGCCGGCCACGAGCAACAGGAAGGCCCCCGCGGCGGTCGCGGCGAAGTGGTGGGCCTGCTGCGCGCCGGGGCGGCGGAGGCGGCCCTGTCGGAGGAGCAGACCCGGATCATCGAGCGGGTGATGAATCTCTCCAGCATCAGGGCCGGCTCGATCATGATCCCCTGGCGGCGGGTGGCCACGATCCGGGTGGACACGCGACGGGCGGTTTTCGAGCAGGTGGTGCGCTGGCATAATTATTCGCGCATGCCGGTGGTCGGAACCGACCGCAAGACGGTCGTCGGAATCGTCAACGTCCTGGACGTGCTGGCCGACGGCGAGGGCGACGGCATTGAGCGGTGGGTCCGGCCGGCGCTGACCATTCCGGCGAGCGACTCGGCGGCCGCGGCCCTGCTCCGCCTGCAGAAGGCCCGGGCCACGATGGCGGTGGTCACCGACCCGAGGCGCGGGCCGGTGGGCATCCTCACGCTCAAGGACGTGGTCGAGGAGATTTTCGGCGAGCTGCCGGCCTGGTGATCACCTTGGGCGCATCGCGGCAGGCGGGGCTCGTTCAACGGAGGACCAGGCGATGCCCGGTTTCCAGCGGCATGTATTCGTGTGCGGCAACACCCGGCCCGACGGGCACCCGCGCGGCTGCTGCGCCGCCCGTGGAGGCGAGGCGGTCCGCGAGGCCCTCAAGGCCGCCGTGGCCGCCGGCGGGCTGAAGCGCCAGGTACGCGTCAACGCCGCCGGCTGCCTTGATCAGTGCGAGCACGGCCCGGTCGTCGTGGTCTATCCCGAGGGCGTCTGGTACGGCTTCGTCCGGCCGGAGGACGCGTCGGAGATCGTCGCGTCGCACCTGGCGGCCGGTCGGCCGGTGGAGCGGCTTCGTCTGCCGGAGGGCTGCATCAACACGCCCTCCTGTCCGCACCGCGGCCGTCCCGCAGGCCCGCCGCCCTGATCCGGGATCCTCAGGCGGCCTCCAGGATGCGCTTGAGGTCGGCGTCCGGGTCATTGCCGGCCAGCTGCAGGTCGTATTTCTCCTGCAGGATCCGCATGACGTTGGGGGTGATGAAGGCCGGAGCGGCCGGGCCGATGCGGATGCCCCTGACGCCGAGAGCCAGCAGGGTCAGCAGCACCGCCACCGCCTTCTGCTCGAACCATGACACCACCAGCGTCAGCGGCAGGTCATTCACCGGGCAGTTGAAGGCCTTGGACAGCGCCACGGCCACCTGGATCGCGCCGTAGGCGTCATTGCACTGGCCCATGTCCAGCAGCCGCGGCAGCCCCAGCACCGTGCCGTAGTCGTGCTCGCGGATGCGGTACTTGCCGCAGCCCAGCGTGAGGATCACCGTATCCGGCGGCGCCTTGCGCGCGAACTCCGAGTAGTAGTTGCGCCCCGGCTCGGCGCCGTCGCAGCCGCCGATCAGGAAGAAGTGCCGGATCTTGCCCTGCTTGACGGCATCGACGATCGTCGCGGCGTGGTCGAGGATCACGCTGTGGTGGAACCCGACGGTCGATTCGCGTACCCGGGCGTCCGGCAGCGGCGCGCACCGGCGGGCGGCCGCGATCACCGGAGAAAAGTCGTTGCCCCGGATGCGCGTGCCGCCGGGCACCGCGGTGACGCGGGTGGTGAAGACGCGATCCTTATAGCTGTCCGGCGGCGTCAGGATGCAGTTGGTCGTCGCCACCACCGGCCCGCTGAAGGCCTCGAACTCGCGTTTCTGCTTCTGCCACGCCCCGCCGTAGTGCCCGGCCAGGTGCGGATGCTTCCGCAGGCCGGGGTACATGTGCGCCGGCAGCATTTCGCCGTGGGTGTACACGTTGATGCCGGTCCCCGCGGTCTGCTGCAGCAGATCGTCCAGGTCCACGAGGTCGTGGCCGGTGACCAGAATCCCCGGGCCCGCGCGCGTGCCCTCGACCACCGTGGTCACCGAGGGTTTGCCGAACCGCCGGACGTGGCCCTCGTCGAGCATCTCCATGACCCGCAGGTTCTGCCGGCCGCATTCCAGCACCAGCTCGAGCATGCTCTGGAGGTCGAAGTTCACGTTGGTCATGGTGGCAAACAGCGCCTCCTCGATGAAGGCGCTGACCTTCTCGTCGGTCATGCCCAGGCGCCGGGCGTGGTGGGCGTAGGCCGACATGCCCTTGAGGCCGTACAGGAGCGTCTCCTGAAGCGACTGCACGTCCTCGTCCTTGCCGCAAACGCCCAGCTGCACGCACCCGGTCCCGCGGTAGGCCTGTTCGCACTGGTTACAGAACACGATGGGTCTCCTTTCTCAGAAATCCCGTGACGCAGATGACCGTCGGTCGCCGCAATGGCCGACCCGCCGGTTCTCGGTTCTCCTATCCGCCGCACCCGGCCGCAGCCGCGCCGACCTCCGCCGGGATCGTCCTCTCGTTCACGATCGCCCCTTGCGTGCCCACGGTGACGTCCCGGACTGGCACGCCGGAACCGCTCAGACGCCTGGCCTCGAGCACCATGCGCAGGATGCCCGTGCAGCATGGCACTTCCATGTGGGCCACGGTCACGCTCGCCGGCCGGGCCGAGCCCAGGATGGCCGCCAGCTTCTCGATGTAGCCCTGGGGGTCGTCCAGCTTGGGACAGGCGATGACCACCGCCCGGCCGCGCAGCATCCGGCGGTGGAAATCCGCGTACGCCACCGGCACACAGTCCGCGGCGACCAGCAGGTGGGCACCCTGCAACACTGGCGCGGAGGCCGGCAGCAGCCGCAACTGCACCGGCCAGTGGCTCAGCTCCGACCAGCTCGCCTCGCCGGGTGCGTCCGCGGTCTGCGGGCCGGGAAGCGATTGGGGCACATGCTCCAGCCGCGCGAATCGGGCCCCCGGGCAGCTCCCATGCGGACTCCCGACCGCCGGTTGAGGCGAGCCGTGCCGCGGCGCGCCTTCACGGATGGGGTTCATCGCCGCCAGGTGTTCCGCCACGGCCCGCTCGTCGAACTCCTCGGCCTGGCGCTCCTCGATGGTGATCGCACCCCGGGGGCACTCGCCCAGGCATGCTCCCAGGCCGTCGCAGAGCCGCTCGGCCACCAGCCGGGCCTTTCCGTCGATGATCCGGATGGCGCCCTCCTTGCAGGCCGGAACGCACAGCCCGCAGCCGTCGCACTTGTCCTCGTCGATTCGTATGATCTGCCGCAATGCCACGCTCATACCTCCGGCCGGGTCGTAACGGTTTCCGCCGGTCGGGCGCCTCGGTTCGACCGACCGCCGGTGCTCGGATGCACCAGCCATGCCGAAAGCGTAGAGCACCGCCGGCCTGGAGGCCTTGATATGGATCAAGCTGCGCGGATTCCGGCGCTTTCGGAGGTTGCCGAGTTGGACCAGGTCGTTCGGCGGTCCGGCACTGGTCGCGGCTAAGGTCTTATGCTAAAATGGCTTACGGCGCAAAGCGAGAAACGGCGGCAACGGCGCAAAGCGAGAAACGGCGGCAATGGACCGGTCAAACGGCGAGATTCTCAGAAATTGCGGCTTTTTCAAGGGGTTGCAGCCGGGCAAGCTGGCCCGACTGGCGGACATGGGCCGGTTGGTGCCCTATGCCCGGGGCCGGACCATTTTCCGGCAGGACGACCCCTGTCCGGGCCTTTTCGTGGTCGGGTCCGGTCTGGTAAGGGTCTTCAAGACCGCCCCCAGCGGCAAGGAGCACGTTCTGCACTTCGCCGAGCCGGGGCAGACGTTCGCCGAGGTCGCGGTGATCGGGCGGTTCAATTGTCCGGCACATGCCGAGGCGGTGGAAGACAGCACATGTCTGCTGTTGCCCAATCAGGCGTTCACGCGGGCCTTGGAGACGGATCACGAGTTGTGCCTGCAGTTGATGGCCGGCATGGCGCTGTGGGTACGGCGCCTCGTGGGGCTGCTGGAGGACCTGGCCCTGAGGGACGCGACCGGCCGCGTGGCCCGGCACCTTCTGGAGGCCGAGCGCCACGGCATCGACGGCCTGTCCTTCCGGCTGCCGATGCTCAAGAAGGATCTGGCCAGCCACCTCAACCTCACCAGCGAGACGCTGTCGCGGACGTTCCGGCGGCTGATCGACGGCGGCCTGATCGAGATGATCGACGCCCAGCAGCTGCGGATCCTCGACCGCGCCGCCCTGAGCGAAGTGGCCGATGGGCTTCTTCCGGCCGAGTTCTACTGAACGGACGCCCTGTGGAGGTCTTCACATGCTCAGAAGGACGGCCGCCTGGATCGCGCTGTCTCCCGCCGGGCCGGCCAGCCGGTCATCTCAATGGCCGCGGTGACGGGCCACACGCCGGTCGCGGCCGCCAGGGATGGCCACCAGGGACGGCACGGTCTGGGCCATGACCGGCGCCCCGTGAGGTCATCGGCGCGGTCCGGAACGGCGGACCGGCCGCGTCGGGAAGCCTGCTACCTTTCCATGCGGATTTCCACGGGGGGCGTGCCGGCGAAGGACAGGTCCGCCGGGCCGTCCAGGCTTTCGGCGAGCTCGCGCAGGCGGCGGACCGTGTCAACGGCCAGGCCGTTAAGTGAGCGGAGGACCATCCCGCGTTTCACGCCGGCTTTTTCCGCGGGGCTGAGCGGTTCGATCTGGCTGACGACTACCCCGGCGGTCGATTCGGGTAGCTCGAGCTGGCGACGCAGGCGGGGCGTGACGTTGGCCAGGTGCATGCCCCGCCAGATCCAGGTCGCATCGGTGTTGACTCCCCTGATGGTCTGGCGGCGGGAGGGCACGACCCGCAGGTGCATCGCCTGTCCGTCCCGGTACAGGCCGATCTCGACCTCGCGGCCGGCGCGGGCCGTTCCGACCGCGCGAATCAGGGCGTCCATGTCGCCGATCGGCCGGCCGTCGAACGCGACAATGATGTCCCCGGGTCGCAGGTCGGCGGCGGCCGCGGGCGATCCCTCCGTCACGCCGCGCACCACGGCCCCGATGCCGGGCGGACAGCCCGCCCGCTGGCGGTCCGGCGCGGTGGGCGTGTCCGGCGACACCCCCAGGTATCCGTATTCGATCTCCTCGCCGCGGGCCAGGCGGGCGATGATCTCGCGCGTGTGCTCGTCGATCGGGATGGCATACCCCACGCCCTGGCTGCTGCCGGACCGGGTGGAAATGGCCGTGTTGATGCCGATCACCTCGCCGCGGAGGTTGATCAGCGGTCCGCCGCTGTTGCCGGGATTGATTCGGGCGTCGGTCTGGATGAGGTTGCCGTAGTAGCGCTGGTCCTGGGGGTCCAGCTGGGGCGTGAGCTGCCGCCCCAGGCCGCTGACCACCCCGAAGGACATGGCCGCTTCGCCCCTGGCGGCCGAAGCCGAGCCGAAGGGATTGCCCAGCACGATGACGAAGTGCCCCTGCCGGACGGTCGCGGCATCGCCGAGCCGGACGGCCTTGAGGTCGCGGGCGTCGATGCGCAGAACGGCCAGATCGCTGCGCGGATCGCTGGTCAACGACTGAACCGTGTAGGTGTCGCCGTTGAAAAGCGAGACGGTGATGTTCTCCGGGATGGCGCCGTGGATGACGTGTTCGTTGGTCAGAATCACCCCCGACGGGTCGATGATCATGCCGCTGCCCACGGCGGGCATGAGCCGCCGGAGGCCGGGGGTGTTGGACATGTCGTGTCCGGGGGCGGTGCCGGGGCGGTCGGTCTCCGGCAGGCTCACCGGCTGCTGGGAGCGGATCGCGACCACCGCCGGCGCGACCTCCTCGGCCACCGCGGCCAGCACGGCCTGGAGCTGCTCCACGCGCACCAGGTCGTTCGGGTCCGGCTCGGCGGCGGTCCGGGCGGCGGCCAGTGCGACCAGGAGGAGCGCCCGGGCGGCGGCCATGCCGTTCCTGCGGACGAAAGTGAGAGGGAAGGTGTCGCACCGGACGGTCATCGGCGACGGCTCAACCGAGCCCTCCGTTGATCGAGCGGGAGCGCGTCGGGCGGGAGGGGTACTCCCAGACGGGACCGCAGTGCGGACAGCGGGCCAGGATGTGCTCGACGGCCTCCTGCGAGTCATCGGTCACGATGAACAGGTCGAGATCCTCCGGGCTGATCGTGCGGTACTCTCCGGCCAGCGTCCGGCTCATCCAGTCCACCAGCGGATTCCAGAAGGCCGAGCCCATCAGCACCACCGGCGAGGGCGGCGTGCGGGCGGTCTGCATCAGGGTGAGGGTCTCGAAGACCTCGTCGAGCGTGCCGTAGCCTCCGGGAAAACAGATCAGGCCGGTGGCGTACTTCACGAACATGACCTTGCGGGCGAAGAAATAGTCGAAGTGCAGGCTGACGTTCTGGAAGTGGTTGGGCTTCTGCTCCTGGGGCAGGACGATGTTGAGCCCTACGCTGGTGCCCCCGGCCTCGAACGCCCCGCGGTTGGCGGCCTCCATGATTCCCGGTCCGCCTCCGGTGATGACCGCCAGGCCCGCGCCGGCGAGCATGCGGCCGACCTCGAGCGCCTGGCGGTACGCGGGGGCGTCGGGGGGTGTGCGTGCCGAGCCGAGCACCGACACGGCCGGACCCACACGGCTCATGACGTCGATGCCCTCCACGAACTCCGCCATGATGCGGAAGACCCGCCAGGTCTCCTCCGATGCGGTCTGGTGGCTCATCGCCGGATTGGACATCGACCACACTCCTTCAGGGCCAGTCTAGCAGACCGACCGC
>CALLOB010000007.1 GCA_938005315.1 uncultured Phycisphaerae bacterium | reverse complement strand
GCCGCCCACGCCAGGGGGGTGAGCGTCGAGGGTGAGCTCGGCTGCCTGGGCGGCATCGAGGACGGACACGGGGCGGGCATGAGTTCCGACGAAGCTCTCAAGCACCTCACCGACCCCGACCAGGCCGCCGACTTCGTGGCCAAGACCAAGGTGGACGCCCTGGCAGTGGCCATCGGCACCAGCCACGGGGCCTATAAGTTCACCAGGAAGCCCACCGGCGACGTCCTGGTCATGTCCGTCATCGAGAAGATCCACGCCAAACTGCCCAACACGCACATGGTCATGCACGGCTCCTCCAGCGTTCCGCAGGAGCTGCTGGAGATCATCCGCCAGTACGGCGGGCAGATAAAGGAAACCTACGGCGTGCCGATCGAGGAGATCCAGCGCGGGATCAGGCACGGCGTCCGCAAGATCAACGTCGACACCGACAACCGCCTGGCCATGACCGGCGCCATCCGCAAGGTCTTCGCCACCAAGCCGGAGGAGTTCGACCCGCGCAAGTACCTCGGACCCGCCCGGGAGGCGATGCGCAAGGAGTGCGTGGCCCGCATGGTGGCCTTCGGCCAGGCCGGCCATGCCGACAAGATCAGGGCGATCAGCTGCCGGGAGATGATCTCCTTCTACGCCGGCCGCTGAGCGGTCCGGAAGCCGTCCGGAAAACCGGCCGGCGCGATCCGCACCGGCCCGCGGAGATGAGGGCATGCCCAGCGACGAAATCGAGTTTCAGTGCGAAGAACAGATGGAGAAGGCCGTGGAGTACCTGCGCGGCGAGCTGCGGGCCCTGCGCACCGGGCGGGCCTCGCCAGCGCTGGTCGAGCATATCAAGGTCAACGTCGAGTCCTACGGCTCGACGATGGAGATCCGGGAGCTGGCCGGCATCTCGGTGCCGGAGGGCAATCAGCTCCTGATCAAGCCGTTCGACCCGACGATCATCAGGGACATCGAACGGGCCATTCAGGCTTCGGGCATCGGCATCACTCCCATGAGCGACGGCAAGGTCATCCGCCTGCCGGTGCCGCCTCTGTCCGGAGAGCGCCGCCAGCAGCTGCTCGCCCAGGTGCGCAAGCTCGGCGAAGCCCAGAAGGTCGCAATCCGCAACGCCCGCCGCGACGCCAACCGTCAGATCGATTCCGAGGAGAAGGCCAAAACCATGGCCGAGGACGATGCCGAGCGATGCAAGGAGGCGGTCCAGAAACTTACGAAGAAGTTCGAGGACCAGATCGACGCCATGGTGGCGGCCAAGGCCCGGGAGATCGAGGAAGGCTGATCCACGCGCCGGCGTCCGGCACCCCTCGGGCCTGCCGCCGGCCGGCGCGGGACCTTGCGGACCCGGCGGGCCGTCGGGCCGGACGCCTGAAGGGAACCTGCCCGCCATGCCAGCCGCCGCCCGAGCCACCCCCGAACGCCGCAGCGTCGTCCCGCCGCCCGAGCCGCCCCGCTCGCCGCTCCACCACCACCCGGTGGTCGCGTTGAGCGTCATGCTCATCGTCGCCTCGGCCGCGCAGGTGACCGCGTGGCTGTTCCGGCATGATCCCGCGATCACCACCGCTGCGCCTTGTTCGTCGCTGATCGTGCATGATCTGGTCTACCGTCCTGCGGTGCAGTGGATCGAGGCCAGGATCCCCGACAGCTTGGCCGCCGCCCGGGTCGTCTTCTTCGCCCACATGACGGTCTGTCTGCTTTCGGCCGCCGCATGGTACACGGCCGTGTACCTTGCATTCGGCGCGGGCTGGGCTTTCTGGACGGCCGCGTTCTGGGTCGCGCACCCTCTTTTCGCGATCACCGCCCAGCGGCCCGGGGCCATGGGCCTGACGATGCTCGCCGTGGCCGGTTCCTGGATGCTGCTGACCTGGTGGGCGAGGTCCGCCGGCCTGCGGGTCGCCTTCATCGCCGGGCTGAGCTGGGGGCTGACGCTGTTCACCAGCCTCCTGCCGCTGCTGCTGGCTCCCTTTCTGCTGATCGGCATCCTGTTCTCGCCGCCGGTACTCGCCAGGCGGCTGGCCGCAACGCTGCTGTTCGCGACGGCGTTCCTGCTTCCGGCGGCCGCCGGCTGGGGACTGCTGCGGACCTCGGGCCAGTCGTCCGCCTTTCGCGGCCGCCTGGAAATCGACCTCTGGAACCGCATCGACGTGGCCGACGGTTCGTCCATGTCGCGGGCGGCCCGGGCGGTGCGTGCCGCCCGGTCGCCCGAATCCCCCGGCCCCGGGCCGGTGGCCTTCCTCGGGTCGCAGGTTCTGCGGGCCCCCGGCGACTCGGCCTGGTGGCTGGCCCGGAGGTTCGTGCTGGCCCCGGTATCCGGCTCCGGCGCGGCACCGGGAGGGCCCATGGCCTTGCTGCAGTGGTCCGCGCTGCTGCCGGCGGCGTGGGGCCTGCTGGTCGCCCTGCGGCTGCGGCCATGGAGGTGGGCGACCGCGACCGGCGCGACGATGAGCCTGCTGGTCTGGGGTTGGGCGGCACTCGTCGATCCGCGCGCCCGGGCGTTGGCGCCGGTATGCGCCTTCGCCGTGACGCTGGCGATCATAGGCATGGCCGACCTGTACGAGCGGGTCTTCGGCCGGCGGCTGATACCCTCCCGCTGACTGCGCAGTCGGGGCCCGCCGGCCGTTTCGGGCGGCGTGCATCACCGGATCTTCGCGCAAAACTCACAATCGTTATGTGCAACGCCCGCCGCTTTCCGGGCCCGGCCGGGAGCCCGATACGGCGGTTGATCGTCCCGACGTGCAGAGATATACTTGAGCGGCGCTGGGCCGTTCCTTCGCGGCGGCGCCGCACGGACGGCCTGTAAGGAAAGGAGGGCGTCGTCTTCCCCGTCCAGTCTGCCGCGATTGTTGTCGAGCCGCCCTTCTCGGGGCTGGCCTGCCGGGTACTGGTGCTCAACCGGAACTACATGGCCATCCGGGTGACGACTGCCAGGCGCGCGCTGTCGCTGCTGTTCCGCGACCTGGCCGAGGTGATCCACGTCGAGGATGACCAGTACCTTTCCTACGACTTCGACAGCTGGTGCGAGGTCAGCCAGGTCAAGCAGCGCTTCGAACCTCACAACTTCGACTGGGTCAGCACGATCCGCTTCAGCCTCGCGGTTCCGCGGATCATCCGGCTGACGCTCTACGACCGGCTGCCGCAACGCCAGGTGAAGTTCAATCGCCGCAACATCTTCGCCCGTGACGGAAACCGCTGCCAGTATTGCGGGCGGAAGTTCCCCACCAGCGAACTGAGCCTGGATCACGTCGTGCCGCGCAGCCAGGGCGGCCGGACCACGTGGGAGAACATCGTCTGCTGCTGCCTGGACTGCAACGTCCGCAAGGGCGGCCGGACACCCACCCAGGCGGGCCTCAAGCTGATCACCGCCCCGGTCAAGCCGCGACGCAGCCCGGTGATCGCGATGGAGATGTCCAGTACCCGCTACCGCTCGTGGAAGCAGTTCCTCGATCACGCCTACTGGAGCGTGGAGCTGAAGTGACCGCCCCCGGCCGCCCAAAGGGCTGCCGGCCCGGCTTCTGGTCCGCATCCGTTCCCGCCGATAGGATTCAGGAGTGATCAGCGTCGTCGATCGGCTCTCCGGCGACGGCACGTTCGGTGCCTTGCTCGCCCGGATCCGCGCCTCGGCTCCCGGCGACGGCCGACCGGCCGGGGGGGAGTGTACGGCGGACGGGCTGTGGGGATCCTTCGCGCCCATCCTGGCCGCGACCGCCGCCGGCGCCCTGCGCCGTCCCCTGCTTTACGTCACCGCCCACCTGGAGCAGGCCGACGAGGTCCGCGACGACATCGAGCTGTTCTGCGGCGTCACTCCCGAATTGCTCAGCGCGTTCGAAACCCTTCCCGGGGAGGGTGCCGCCAGCGATGAGGTAGCGGCCGAACGCATCCGTCTCTGCGCGCGCATGCGCGGCCTGGCTTCCAACCCCCCACAGGTGCCCTCATGGGTCGTGGTCGCGCCGATCCAGGCACTTCTTCAGGAGGTTCCGGCCCCCGGGGCCCTGGCCGCCGGGCTGTGCACGCTGGCGGCGGGCATGCGGCACGACCCCCGTGAAGTGGCCTCCTGGCTGGCCTCGCACGGGTACACGCGGCTGGATCAGGTCGAATCACCCTGCGACTTCGCTCTGCGGGGCGACATCCTGGACGTCTTCGCTCCCGGCGAGGCCGAGCCGATCCGCATCGACTTCTTCGGTGACCGGATCGAGTCGATCCGCCGTTTCGACGTCAGCACGCAGCGGTCCTCGGAAATCTGCACGAGCGTGGAGATCCCGGCGGTGGCCTCGGCTTCCGGGGACATGCGAAGTGCGGAAAAAACCAGCTTCCTGGCGTACCTTCCGCCGGCGTGCCTGGTGGCCTTCGCCGAGCCGGCCGAGATCCAGGAAGTCGGGCGGATGCTCTGGGAGCGGCTGGGCCATCCGGCGGGCATGATGCCGGTGGAGCTATTCTTCCGACAGACGGCCGGCTTCGGCCAGCTGCACCTGTTCGCCCTTCCCGCGGCCGCCGCCGAAAACGCGGTCCACTTCGACGTTCAGAGCCTGGCACGCTTCGAGACCCGGGCCCCGGATGCCCTGCGCGAGCTGGCCGAGCTGGCCGGACGGCGCGACGTGCTGCTCTACTGCGACAACGAGGCCGAACGCCGGCGTTTCGAGGAACTGTGGGCGACCACCATCGGGCTTCGCCCCGAAAGCCTCCAGACCGCCGTCGGCATGCTGCACCGCGGCTTCGACTGGCCTGGCGGCGGGCTGGCGGTCGTGGGTCATCACGAGCTGTTTCACCGCTACGTCCAGCGCCGCCGCATGCGGCGGATCCACGCGGGCCGTCCGCTGGAGTCCTGGCTGGATCTGCAGCCCGGCGACCTCGTGGTTCACGTGGCCCACGGCATCGCCCGGTTCCGCGGCATGAAGACCATGGGCAAGGGCGACGGCGGCAAGAGCGAGGAGTATCTCACGCTGGAGTTCGCCGACGCCGCGACCATGCACGTGCCGGCCAGCCAGATCGACCTGGTGCAGAAGTATATCGGCGCCGGCACCAGGCATCCGCCGCTCAGCAAACTCGGCGGGACCCGCTGGGGCCGGACCCGCCAGCGGGTCGAGGAGTCGGTGCGCGACCTGGCCGCCGATCTGCTGCGCGTCCAGGCGGCCCGGGCGGCCCGCCCCGGCGTCCGTTACCCCCCCGACACCGCCTGGCAGCGCGAGTTCGAGGGCAGCTTCATCTATACTGAGACCCCCGACCAGCTCGCCGCCCTGGAGGACATCAAGCGCGACATGAGCCGGCCCGAGCCGATGGACCGCCTGCTGTGCGGCGACGTCGGCTACGGCAAGACCGAGCTGGCCATGCGGGCGGCGTTCAAGACCGTCGAGTACGGCAAGCAGGTGGCGGTGCTTGTGCCCACCACGGTGCTGGCCGAGCAGCACGAGCGCACATTCCGGGAGCGCTTCGCCGACTACCCCTTCATCATCGAGTCGCTCTCGCGCTTCAAGACCGCCCGGCAGCAGGACGACATCGTGCGCCGCGCCGCCCGCGGGCAGGTGGACGTGCTCATCGGCACGCACCGGCTGCTGAGCGAGGATGTCTCGTTCAAGGACCTCGGACTGCTGATCATCGACGAGGAGCAGCGCTTCGGCGTCGAGCACAAGGAACGACTCAAGCGCTTCCGCGAGACCGTCGAAGTCCTGACCATGAGCGCCACGCCGATCCCCCGCACCCTGCACATGGCCATGATCGGCATCCGCGACATCAGCTCCCTGGCCACCCCGCCCATGGACCGCCGGAGCATCGTCACCCGCGTGGCCGCGTGGGACGAACGCCTGATCCGCGAGGCGATCATCCGCGAGCTCAACCGCGAGGGGCAGGCCTTCTTCGTCCACAATCTGGTCCACGACATCCAGACCTTCGCCGACACCGTCCGGCGCATCGTCCCGGAGGCCCGGATCCTCGTCGGCCACGGGCAGATGCCCGAGCGGGAGCTCGAGCGGGTGATGGTCCGCTTCGTCCGCCACGAGGCCGACGTGCTGGTCTGCACCACGATCATCGAATCCGGCCTGGACATCCCCAACTGCAACACCATTCTGATCGACCAGGCGGAGCGCTTCGGGCTCTCCGAGCTCCACCAGCTCCGCGGACGCGTGGGTCGCTACAAGCACCGGGCTTACTGTTACCTGCTGCTCCGGCCCGACAGGCCGCTCAGCCCGACCGCCGCCCGGCGGCTCAAGGCCATCGAGGAGTACTCCGACCTGGGCGCCGGCTTCCGCATCGCCATGCGCGACCTGGAGATCCGCGGGGCCGGCAACATCCTCGGGCCCGAGCAGAGCGGACACATCGCCGCGGTCGGCTATGAGCTGTACTGCGACCTGCTCGAGCGCGCCGTCCGGCGGCTGCGGGAGGAACCCGAGCCCGACATCCGGCCGGTGCATCTGGAGCTCGAGGTGCCCGCCCATATCCCCGCCGCCTACATCGACTCGCAGCGCCAGCGGATGGAGGTCTACCGCCGGCTGGTGCGGTGCCACGACCTGCCCGCCATCGCCGAACTCGGCCGCGACCTCAAGGACGCCTTCGGAGCCTGGCCGCCGGAGGTGCAGACGCTGCTGGACCTGGCCGAGATCCGCGTGCTCGCCCGGCCCTGGCGGATCCGCAGCATCAACCAGCAGCCGCCCGACCTGGTCTTCCGCGTGGAGGAGCTGGCCCTGGTCGAACCGCTGTTCGCCGACAGCCCCGGGTCGGCCCGAATGGCCGACGCCCACACCGTGCACCTGCGGCTCAGCCCGGCCTACTTCGAGCCGGCCACGCTTCTGGCGGTGCTGCGCAGGCTGTTGCGGCCCCGCGAACCGGCTTCTAGAATGCCCGTCTGATGAGCCTCTCCTCCGGCAGTGAATCGGCGTCTTTCGGGGGCGCCAGGGACGTCGGGTCGAGCGGCTGCCCGGCGTGCCGGCCGCCAACGCCGCGCCCGGCCGGCTTCGCAAGCCGCCTCGGACGCCGCGTCGGCCTGCTGGCGGCGACCCTCGCCGCGTTCGGCGCCGGCTGCCAGGAGAAGCCCGCCGGGCCCAGGCGCGCCGACCACAAGGCCGCCCATTCCGCGCGCTACCACCCCGACATCCGGCGAAGCCCGGCCACAGCGCCGGAGGAGTCGGCGCCCCCGCTGGACGAGGCGCTGGACCCCGAGAGCCTGCTGGCCTCGCGCCCGGCCGGCGGCGAAGGCGTCAGCCCGGTGATGTTCGTCAACGGCCACGTTCTCTCCGTGCAGGATGTCCTTGAGCCGATCCTTGGCGAGCTCATCCGGGCGTCGCGGACCCTCGGCCCCCAGGGCTACCAGCGGCTGCTGGCCGAACGCGTGACCCAGCAGATCCAGATGCAGATCAACACCCTGCTGATCTACCACGACGCGAAGAAGAGCTTCCCCGAGAAAGCCAACGAGGTGCTGGACAAGGAGGTCGACAAGGAACTCCAGTCGTACATCAACGCCGAGTTCGGCGGCGTGCGAACGCGGTTCGAGGCCCGATTGCGCGAGCTGGGCATGACCGAGGCGGATGTCAAGGAACGCATTCGCCGCCAGATCATGGTCGCCCAGTTCCAGCACCAGAAGTTCAAACCGCTCCTGCGCGAACCGCCCCGCCGCGAACTGCAGCGCTACTACGAGTCCCGCATCGACCAGTTCAGCACTCCCGAGAAGGCCGAACTGTTTCTGATCGAGATCCCGCTGGCCGAGATCCTCGGCAAGCCGCCCGGGCAGGCCAACGCCGCCGAACTCGACCGGGCCCGCGAACAGGCCCGCGAGCAGCTGGCCGCCGCCGCCGCCGAACTGGCCGGCGGGGCCGATTTCCAGGTCGTCGCCCGCAGGTACTCGCGCGGCGCCAAGGCCTCGGCCGGCGGCGCCTGGGGTGAGATCACCCCCGGCTCGCTGACCCGGCGCTGGGCCAGGGTCGACGAGGTGCTCTTCACCCTTCCGCCCGGCGGCACCAGCGACATCATCGAAACCGCCGAGGCGTTGTTCATCGTCCGCTGCGGCAGGCGGACGCCTGCGCGCCGCCAGACGTTCGAGGAGGCTCAGGAGGCGATCATCGAACGGCTCAAGGACGAGCAGTATGCCCAGCTGACCTCCGACTACATCCGTTCGTTGCGTCGCGCGGCGGTGGTGGACAAACTCCCCGAATTCGCGCGGGCCGTTGCCCTGGCCGCGCCGCGGCACATCCCCAGACCCGCCGGCGCCGAACCGCACACCGCGGAAACCCCGCCTCCGCGATGATCGTCGCCAGCCTTGCCCCGGCCCCGGGACGGCGGCCGGGCGGTCGCCACATTGCCCCCGGCCGCCGCGCGTGGCTATACTGCCGGTGTCCGCTGAACGACAACACGGACAACCCCCGCGGCCGTCGCCGTCGCGGGCCGTCCCTTTCTCCCCCAGGAAAGGAGAACTCCGATGGTGCTTCCCGCCAAGCCAGTGGATCGCCGCCGTTTCCTCAGGACGACGCTCGCCGGAGTCGGGGCCGCCTCGGCGCTGGCCCGCAATGCCCCGGCGTCAGCCCAGGACCCGCCGGCCGCCAGCCAACCCGACGAGAGCAGTCTCATCTGGCGCAGCCGCGCCCCGGGGATGGAGTACCGTCGCCTGGGACGCACGAACTTCATGGTCAGCCGGATCGTGGCCGGGTGGGGCGGCACCGAGGCCATGTGGCGGCGGATGCTCGCCCGCGGCATGAACTACTTCGACAACGCCCGCGGATACGGGGACCACGAGGTCCAGCAGCGCGAGTTCGTCCGCAGGTATCGCGACAACTTGTGGATCACGAGCAAGGCCACCGGCATCGCCGGCTACGACAAGATCGACGACGACGTCCAGCGCCTCTACCGCCGCGCCATGAAGGATTTCCTCGGCGACGACTCCGGCGACCTGCTCGACCTGCACAGGAAGGCGGTCGCCCGGCAGGCCGAGTCCGGCGGGAAGCCCGACCTCCGTCCCGTCGGCAGGCACATGGCCGACATGTACGCCCGGATGCTCGACGAGTCCCTGCAGCGCCTGGGAATCGACTGCGTCGACACCTACTTCATGCACGGCGTCGAGATCCCCTGGATGTTCGACTGCCTGGAGGTCTGGGAGGCCTACGAGAAGGCCCGTCAGGCCGGCAAGGTCCGACACTTCGGCTTCAGCTGCCACCGGCATCACAAGGAGGTCCTGGCCGCGGCCGCCGAAGCCGACATCCGCGGCCCCTGGAAGATCGACCTGGTCATGCCCGGCATCGATCCCATGACCTTCGACGGACTGAAACCCGAGCTGGCCGCCCTGAAAAAGCGCGATATCGGCATCATCGCGATGAAGACCTCGGGGGTGAAAAACCGGCCGCTCGACGGACGCGAACAGAAGCTCGCCGAGCTGATGGGCGGCAGGGAGTACAACGAATGGGAGCGGGCCAAGCTCTGGATGCTGCATCTCACCGAAGGGCTGATCGATGCCTGCATCGCGGCGATGAAGAGCAACCAGGAGATGGAGAAGGACCTGGCCCTTCCGTCCGTCAGACTCAGCGCCGCGGCCGAACGCGAACTGCGGGCCCTCGTGAAGCTGGAAATGGCCGGCGCCTGCCACCTCTGCGGCGACTGCGACCGCGTCTGTCCGGAGCACATCGCCGTGGCGGACATGATCCGCTACCACGCCTATGTGCACCAGTACGATGAGAAGGAGCTGGCCCGGCGCCTCTATGCCCTGGCCGGCTACGACCCTCACAAGGTGTGCAGCAGCTGCGGGCGGTGCGAGGAGGTCTGCGCTTCGAAAGTGCCGATCACCGAGCTGCTGGGGCAACTTTCGCGGGACATGGCCTGAGCCACTCCGGCATTCACCGCGAGGCCATGCGGATGCGGGCCCGCGCGGCGGCCTGGAGCCGCTCGCGGCGACGCAGGCCTTCCTCGTCGGGCGGGGCCAGCTTCGGGAGCGCCGCCAGAGCGGCGCGGGCTTCCTCGGCCGAGAGCTCCTCCGGCCGTTGCGCCGTCCGGGTGAGCACCACCACCCGGTTGTCCAGCACCTGGGCGAAGCCGGAGTCGATGAACCAGCATTCCTCCCGCTCTCCGACCCGCACTTTCAGCCGGCCTGCGCCCAGCAGGCACACCAGCGGCGCCCGGTCGCGCCGGATGCCGACTTCCCCGTCGTGGGCGGGCACCACCACCTCATCGACCTGGGCCTCGAAGACCTTGGCCTCGGGGGTGATCACGCTGCAGGTCAGAGGCGTTCTGGCCATGTTCGTTCCTCCCGGCCCGCCGGCCGCCGCCTGCCGACGGCCGGCTCGCGGCGCCGGACCTCAACCGCCCTGCTGGAGCTCACGGGCCCGCGCGGCCGCGTCCTCGACGGTCCCCACGTACATGAAAGCTTGCTCCGGAAGATGGTCCCACTTGCCCGCGCAGATCTCCTCCAGACTCCGGATGGTGTCTTCCTTGCGCGTGTAGTTGCCCGGCTTGCCGGTGAAGGCCTCGGCCACGAAGAACGGCTGCGAGAAGAACCGCTCGATCTTGCGGGCCCGGCTGACCAGAAGCTTGTCCTCCTCCGACAGCTCGTCCACCCCCAGGATGGCGATGATGTCCTGCAGGTCGCGGTAACGTTGCAGCACCCGCTGCACCTCCTGGGCGACGCGGTAGTGGTGCTCGCCAATGTACTGGGCGTCGAGGATCCGGCTGGAAGACGCCAGCGGGTCGATCGCCGGGTAGATGCCCTTCTCGCTGATGCTGCGGGCCAGCACCACGAACGCGTCGAGGTGGGTGAAGGTCGTGGCCGGAGCCGGGTCGGTCAGGTCGTCGGCCGGCACATACACCGCCTGCACCGAGGTGATCGCCCCCTGCCGGGTGGAGGTGATCCGCTCCTGCAGCTCGCCCATCTCGGTGCCCAGCGTGGGCTGATACCCCACCGCCGACGGCATCCGCCCCAGCAGCGCCGAAACCTCCGAGCCGGCCTGCGAGAAACGGAAGACGTTGTCCACGAACAGCATCGTGTCGGCGCCGGACTCGTCGCGGAACCACTCCGCCAGGGTCAGGGCGCTCAGCGCCGCCCGCAGCCGGGCCCCCGGCGGCTCGTTCATCTGCCCGAAGACCATTGCGGTGTGGTCCATGACCCGCTTGACGTTGCCCTGGGCGTCCTTGAACTCGGCCTCCTGCATCTCCAGCCACAGGTCGTTGCCCTCGCGGGTCCGCTCGCCCACGCCGGCGAACACCGAATAGCCCGAGTGCTCCCGGGCGATCCGGGCGATCATCTCCTGCACGATCACCGTCTTGCCCAGACCCGCGCCGCCGAACAGGCCGATCTTGCCGCCGCGCACGAACGGACACAGCAGGTCGATCACCTTGATGCCCGTCTCCATCATTTCGGACTTGGGGATCAGCTCGGCGAACTCCGGTGGCGGGTGATGGATCGGCCGGCGCTCCCTGGTCACCACCGGCCCGCGCATGTCCACCGGGTCGCCCACAAGGTTGAACACCCGACCGAGCGTCTCCATGCCCACCGGCATCGTCACCGGACCGCCGGTGTCGTAAATGGGCGTGCCCCGCATCAGGCCGTCGGTCGATCCCAGGGCCACCGCCCGGACGCTCCCACCGCCCAGGTGGGAGGCCACCTCGCACCACAGCGTCTCGGTGCGGCTGGAACCCAGCACTTTGCGCTCGACCTGGACCTTCAGGGCGTTGTACAGCGCCGGCATGTGGTTCTCGTCGAACTCGGCGTCCAGCGTCGAACCGATCACCTGCGTCACCCGCCCGATGTTCTGACCGTTTGAGTCTGACATCTGTTTCGCTCTTCTTGCGCCTGACCGGTCGGCTCGCCTGCGGCCGGCCGGAACGATCGCTCAACCGCCCGCCGTCGCGGGCCCCGCCGCCGTTCCCCTCCCCAGCACCGCCGACAACCAATGGTGGTCGAATCCCGGCTCCCGGGCCGGAGCCGCCGCTGCGATCCGCTCCTCCGGCACGCCCAGAGCCCTCAACACCCCCACCGCCATCACGAAGTCGCCCGGCGGCGCCATGTGCACGCCGTCACGGGTCAGTCCCGCCGGCCGAGCGCCTGTGCCCGCCCGCCGCAGAACCTCCAGGAACAGCCCGTGAAGATCCACGAGCACGCGCCCGGTCGCCGCGGCGACCTGCCGGCAACGGGCCAAGTATGCCGCCAGCCGACGGTTGCCCTCCGACGCCGGATCCTCCTCGATGAGCGTCGGCGTCAGAAGAAGCACCCGGGCCCCGGCGGCCCGACCCGCCACAACCATCCCCTGCAGGTGCCGACCGTAGGCTTCCAGCACGCCCGGATCCTCCGGGCTGCCCAGCCGGTGCCACACGTCGTTGATCCCGGCGCTGATCGTGATCACCGACGGCCGGTGGACCAGTACGTCTCGAACGAACCTCGCGGCCATCTCCCCGGCCGTCTGGCCGCCGATGCCGGCGTTGACGATCGGCGGCAGGCCCAGCCGGGGGTACTGCCCGACCAGCGTCGCCTGGATCATCCGCAGCCAGCCGCCCTCCTGCGTGATGCTGTCGCCCAAGGCGACCAGCCGCCCGCCCGGCTCCATCAGCAGCCGCGTCTCGCTCACTTGAGCCCTTCCGCGCCGCCGACGA
>CALLOB010000006.1 GCA_938005315.1 uncultured Phycisphaerae bacterium | reverse complement strand
CAGGTGGCCGGCGAGGTCGGCAAGGCCCTGACGGCGATCGTGGGCGACGCGGCCCGGGTCTCGGAGCTGATCAACGGCATCGCCCGGGCCTCGGCCGAGCAGGCCCAGGGCGTCGATCAGGTCAACACTGCGGTGGCCCAGATGGACAAGGTCACGCAGGCCAACGCCTCCGCGGCCGAGGAGTCGGCCGCCGCGGCCGAGGAGCTGGCCGCCCAGGCCCAGGCGGTCAAGGGCATCGTGAACGAGTTGCTGGCGATGGTGGGTGGACGTGCCGCCCAGGAGAAAGCGTCGGCCGCAGAGCTCACGACGAGGCGTCCGGCTTCCGGGCCTGTTGCGGCGAAGCCCTCCGCCTCGAGGTCAGGGGCAGGCGCGGCACGCGGCCGGCCGGCGTCGAAAGCGGCGGCCGCAGACCAGGAGTTCCTCGACCTCGACGAGAGCGAGTCGAAGGCATTCTGAGCGGCGCGCGTTGCGGTCCGGCCCTTCGGCCGGCGCGGGGTGGCGCCGGCCGGAGGCGGACCCATGACCGGCGTTCGAAGACCCTCCCGTCATCCGGAGGTTCGCCGGGAACCACCGTCGGCGGACATCATGTCTTCAAGCTGAATCGCTTTATGCCGTCCCGTCTTGTTCCCGCCGCGGTGTCCCGGTACACTGCGGTTGTGGATCCAGCAGCCGTCTGCCCGCGGCCGGAAGCGTCACGGGCTTCATGGAGTCCGCGCAGTTTGCGGCGGCAGTGGCGCATCGGCTTGCGGGGGGGCCTCATGACGATGCGATGCGCGTTTCTGGCGGGGGTCATGCTGGCCGTGTGTCTGGCGGGTCGTCCGTCGGTCGCATCCGGGGCGACCTCGGCGATCATCGCCGGGCCGTCGGGCGCGCTGGCCGTCGAAGTGCTGATCGACAATTCGCGGCTGCGCTACCGGATCAGCCGGGCGGGGCTGGCGGTCATTGAATCCTCTCCGCTGGGCGTCACCGTGGACGGTGTGGACCTCGGCACCCAGGTCACGTCGCTCGAGGCCTCGCCCCCGGTCGCGGTGGATGTCCAGTACGCCTGGCGGGGCGTCAAGAGCGTGGCCACCAACCGCTACCGGGAATCGGTGATCACCGTCACGCGATCCGGGGCCGGAGCGGCCGGCTGGGAGCTTGTCTGGCGGGTCTTCGATGACGGGGCGGCCTTTCGCTGCCGCATACCCGGCAGTGGCACACGGACGGTATCCGGCGAATCTTCCGGCTGGACGCTGCCGGCCAACACGCTTGTGTGGGCTCAAACGGACACGAAGGCTTACGAGGGCCTGTGGGAGTCGAGACTGATCGGGGCGTCCGGCGGCGTCCTCGGGCTGCCCGTCACCTGTCGGCTGCCGGGCGGCTCGGCAGCCGGCGGCTATGCGGTGCTGACCGAGGCGGCGCTGTACGGCTACCCGGGCATCGCCGCGGAATCCGCCGCCGGATCGCGATTTCTGGCCGTCAAGAAGCTTGGCGAATCCTCGTGGCCAGTTCCCGGAGGCGGCTACACGCCCTGGCGGGTGACGATGGTGGCGCCGGATTTGGACGCCCTGGTATCCTCGACCATCGTGGCCAATCTGAATCCCGAACCCGACGGCAGCCTGGTCGGAGCCTCGTGGATCCGCCCGGGGCGGGCCACGTGGTCGTGGTGGGCCCGGCGAGACATCAAGTGGAAGGCACGGTCGTTCGATCAGCCGTTCTACATCGACTCGGCCGCCCAGCTTGACTTCGAGTATGTCCTGTTCGACGACGGCTGGGGCAACTGGCCGGCGGACGAGCTCCAGCGGCTCCTGGTGCAGGCCCGCGACCGGGGCATCGGCGTGTGGCTGTGGAAGCGCTGGACGGATCTGGAGTATGCCGGTCCGCGGACGGCCTTCTGGGACTGGATCGCCGCCCGCAACGCGGCCTTGGGTGCCGACGTGATCGTCGGCGTCAAGATCGACTTCATGGAGAGCGAGACGCAGGTGCGGATGAACTGGTACCAGGCGGTGCTCGCCGAGACGGCCGCCCGGCGGCTGATGGTCAACTTTCACGGGACCAACAAGCCCACCGGCATGGCACGGACCTATCCCAACCACATGACCCACGAGGGCATTCGCGGGCTGGAGTACCACCTCTGGGGCGACGTGCTGCCGCCGTCGCACAATGCCGCTTTGCCGTTCACCCGCCTGGCGGTGGGCGACGCGGATTACACGCCGACGACCTTCGACCCCGCCCGGCTCGGGGCGACGACGGCCGGTCAGCAGCTGGCCATGGCCCTGGTCATGACCTCGGCGGTCACGCACTGGGCCGATGACCCGATCCGGTACCTGACGAGCCAGGCCCGGGACCTGATCGAGGCGGCGCCGGGAATCTGGGACGAGACGCGGGTTCTTCCGCCCAGCGAGATCGGCGACCTGGCCGTTTTTGCCCGGCGCACCGGCACGCGCTGGTTTCTGGCGATGGTCAACGGCAGCACCGCATCCGCCGGCCGGACAGTCTCGGTGCCGCTGAGCTTCCTCGGCCCGGGCGCCTGGCGGGCGACCACCTTTGCCGACATGCCCGGTCAGCCCGATGTCCTGCAGCGTGGCACGGCGGACGTGACCGCGGCGAGCACGCTTTCGCCGTGGCTCGCTCCCGGCGGGGGCTTCGCGGCCATGCTGGTGAACTCGCCGTTCATCAGCCGTATGCCCGGGGCCTTGGGCACGACGGCCAAACGCGGCCGGAACCTCGCCGAGCGGACCTTTACCGTCCGCAACCTCGGCCCGGGCCCGCTGGAGGTGACGGCCGAGCCGCAGGCGCCCTGGATTTCCGTGCAGCCGCAGACGGCGGTCTCGGCCGGAGAAAACGATCCGGCGGTATTCAGGGTGCAGCTGAACGTCGCGGCGCTCCCGGCCGGATTTCACGCCGGTTCAATCCTGCTCACCTCGCCAGGGGCGATCAACAGCCCCCGCAAGCTGCACGTCTGGCATTACGTGAATGACGGCCCCGTCGTGCCGTCGGACTTCGACGATGACGGCGATGTCGACATGGCCGATTTCGCCCACTTCCAGCGTTGTCTGACGGGCATGTACAACCCCCAGACGGAGGAGGCCTGCCTCGATGCCGACCTGGATGGCGATACGGATGTGGATGCGGACGACCTGACGCTGCTTCAGCGATGTCTGATCGGCTCGGAGGTTCCGGCGATCCCGGGGTGCGAGGGGCCGATCTGGTGACGATCAGAACCCGCCGGACTGATCCGGCCGGTCGAAAGCCGAATGGAGGCGTGCGGCGCGCACGCGGGACGAGATCAGCCGACAGACCGCCAGGAGCGGCAGGAGCCCGATCGCACCGGCCCATCGAACGGCCGGGGCGCACCGCCGGACCACGTCCTCGCCCAGGGTCGTGACCTCGACGGCGAGGGTTGGGCGGCAGAAGACCGGTCCATCGACCTGTTGGCATGTGGCCGAGGGCATGATCAGCACTGTGCCGGGTACGCGGGGACGCAAGAGGAGACCGACGCGGGCGCGGCCGCCGGCCGGAAGAGCCCCGACCTGAAACAGGACCTTGTGCCCCTCCAGGAGGATATCCCGGACCGGATGCTGCGGTGCGGGGGAGTCCTGAAAGCCGGCTGAGACCAGCAGGGTGTTGGCCGCCACCGGCACTTCGACGACCACCTCGCCGAGTTCCCGCGAACCGGTGTTCTCCACATCGATCGCGAAGGCGATCTCATCCCCGACCCGGGCCGCAGAGCCGGGAGTCGTGACCTCCAGCCGCATCGGGCCGGCCGTCCATGGATCGGTCGTTTCGGGATCGCCGGTTTCCGCCGACAGGGCCGGCATCGCCGCGGCCGTCAGCAGCAACAGGAGGACTTCGGGCCTTTTTCCCGGTCCGAACACGGCGTACGAACCTCGCACTGCGGCCCGGCGAGGCTCCGGAGGGATGGGGGGTCGGTGTCCGGAAGGGTCGCCGGGCGGTCCGCATCGGAAGGGCCGTCAACCGTATTGTATCGGCCTTCTGGAGCCGGAGTTTCAGTTTTTTCTCACCGCAGGCTCTACGACTCGTTCGTCAGCGTGAGATTGTCGAGATAGAAGCAACTTGGCGCCTGAGCCATGCTCATGAAACCCAGCCAGTGCAGCTCCCGGAACTGGTCGCCGCTGGGGTACTCCAGACCGGTCAGGGTTTCGCTGCGGCCGTCGGGGAAGGTCACGGTCAGCGACCAGCCCGATTTATTCGCCTCTCCCAGTCCCGCCCGGATGCTCATATGCACCCACTGGCCGACGGGAAAATCGATCGGGGGTCGTCCCTCGACCTGGAGCCTGCCGTCGCGTACCGACAGCGAGGGTCCGACATGATATTGCCACGTCCCGTTTCGCCACTCGTGGACGACCTCGGCTCCGGCCTCGACCCGCAGGTCGAAGCTGAAGGTCGTATGGCCGGAGGTGTGTCCGGGACCGTAGTAGATGTGGGGGTTGTAGGCGTGCTTGAGCCCCGCGGCATCCTGGACCTTCAGGCTGCGGCGGCCCTCGGCAGCGGTCTCCTCGGTGACGGCGATGGCACCGTTCCTGTTTTCGACATCCATCGAGGCCCGCGGCGGAGACGACCCTGCCGGCAGCAGCTCGAAGCCCTGACTCAGCCGCATGGGCATGGGCGGCTCGGCCGGAGCGAATTCCACCGGCGGCCATTGAACGTCCGACGCCAGGCGGATCCAGCGTTCCTCGCCATACACGCCGGCCTTGCCGGGATCGAACGGTTTGAAGCCGATGGCCTCGGCCGGCGAGCCCGGCTTGAGGCGGAAATCGCGGGCGGCCGGGTTCTCGAAGAGCGGATCGGCGATCAGCGAGCCGGTATCATGGCCGGCCGCCTGCCATTCCTCGAACGTCCGGCCGGCAAAGTCGATCGGACGGCCGGACAGATCCCAGTAGAGATTCGGACCGATGGCAAAGTGGCCTGCGTCCCAGCGTCCGCCCAGCAGCCACCCCCTGTCGAAAAGCACGATGTTGCGGGTGAAGGTGAACGAGCGGTGATCCTCGGCCCGGGTCCGCGCGAGCTGGTTTTCCAGGCTGAAGGCGAAAATGTTGTTGCGGATCACGTTCTCCCGGCCGTAATGCTGGTGGTAGCCGCCGGTTTTGGTGTTGTAGACCAGGTTGTTCTCCATGGTGATGTAGGAGGATCCCTCGTCGTTGTAGAGCCCCCACCCGCCGTAGCTGTAGGCGTAGATGTCGTGGGCCACGTTGTGGCTGACGGTCGTGCCCGCCGAGGGCCCGAGGGTATAGACCGCGCCCATGTCGCTGAGGATCCCCCAGCCGAGGTGGTGGATGCGGTTCAGGTCGATGGTGTTGCGCCGGGCCTGACTGTGGCCGTAGCCCCAGTGCCAGCCGACCGAGACGCCGGTGTAACGGAAGTCGGCGATGTCGTTGTGCGTCACGCGGTTGTCGCCGCTGTGGCCGATCCAGACGCCCACCGCCCCCATGTAGACGTGCCCGCCGGAGCGGATGATGTTGTTGTCCACAATGATGTGACCGGTCTGCTCCTTCGCCTCGTTACGGGCTTCGATTTCGCCGATCCGCACGCCGCCGGCGCCCAGATCGTGGATCAGGCTGCGTTCCACGCGGCAGTCGCGGCAGCCGCGCCGGAACCACACGCCGTAGGTGCCCACGTGGCCGATCTCGCAGTCGCGCAGCACGATGCGGCGGGCGCCGTCGGCCATGATCGCGGCGGGGATGGTGTAGGCCGCCTGGCAGTCGTTGTAGCCGCCCGGGGCCAGGGGCCAGTCGCCGTAACGGAACGTCAGTCCCTCCAGGCGGACGTCCTCCACGAACGTCCCACCGGCCGGATCGCCGGCGAAACGGACGAATTCGGTCAGCGTTGGAGCGATGACTTCTGCCGAGGCCATGTCCTCGTCCTCCCGCGGGATGTAGGACAGGACACCCTGGCGGTTCAGGTGCCATTCGCCGGGGGCATCCAGAGCGGCCGCGACGTTCTCGATGTGATAGCGCGGCACGGAGCACCAATGGGTGAACGCCCAGCACGAAGGCGTGGCCAGGATGACCAGTTCGCGCTGCGGATCGAAGCGTGCGATCCGCGAGCGGGTGATCTCCCACGACTGATAGACCACGACGACCGCGTCCTCCAGGTCCGGCCAGGCCTGCATGTCGCCCGGCCGGGCGAAGAAGCCTCGTTTGGCCATGTCCGCGGGTTCCCCGGTGGCCGGATCGAGTTCCCAGTCGGCGACGTCGGCGAAATAGTAGTAGAAACGGTTCGGACTACGGGCGGGAATGGCCCGGCGGCCGTTGACGAACAGAGCCTCGAAGCGCTTTCCGCCGCCAGCGACTTCGGGAACGGTGGTGCGGTAGATGCCGTCGTCGCCTTTCGTGAGACCGCGGATGGCGTAGCCGCCGGTGAACACCGGCCGGGCGCCCGGCGCAGCCCGGTAGGTGATCGGGCAGTTCTCGTTGCCGCTGTCGGCCGGTTCGAAAACCACCGGTTCGCTGAGCGTGTAAGTGCCGTCGGCGATCAGCACCGTGACCGGTTCAGGCAGCCCGCCGGCCTTGAGCCGGCGCACCGCATCCCGGGCCCCGGCCAGCGAGGCCAGCGGGCCGTCCTCGGTACCGGCCACCGCGACGGCTGAGCGGCCGGAGAACCGGTCTTCGCCGCCGGGCGCGACGTGCAGGACGATTTCGGCGAACGAAGGCGCGCAGGCGAGCGCCACCAGGACAATCGGGAAAAGAACGACTGTTCGGTATGATCCGGCCATCGTTAACCTCCAGCAGAAAAACTCACCGGCGGCCGGCGGGTTTGTACCGCATGACCACCGGACAGGCAAGCTCCGAAGCGGTGCCGTGCGGGCCGGTGCCCAATCGCGGCTCCGCATCGCTCACGGAGAAGGCGCGGCCGGAACCGGCGACGGCCGGGTCGACGCCGGTTCGGCCGGCAGGGGCACGTCCAGGGCGGCGCACAGCCAGGCGAAGGCCGCGGCGTTGTCGATCTGGTGCACGCCGGCGTGCAGGTGCAGGGCGACGGCTTCGGGCCGGCCGGCCAGTCGCCAGGCGCGCCGAATCTCGTCGAACGCCGCGTGGAACTCCTCGATCGGCAGGATGCCGGTGTTGTAGTTGAGTGCCAGAAACTGCGCATAAGCGCCCGGCCCCAGGGCCGCATCCCGGCGGCCATGCTGGAACTGAACCGGCCTGGGAGCCGCCAGGGCCGCCCAGTCGCACTGCTCGAGCACGTCGCCCAGCTGGGCCAGAATGCCGCAATCGCAGTGCGGCGGAATCCGGACCCGCCGGCGGTAGTGGTTCCAGGTGCTCAGAACGCAGCCGACCACGCCGGCCCGGACGCGGTCGTCCAGGGCCAGCACGTTCATCGCCAGATGCCCGCCGGTGGAAAGGCCGCACACCGCGATGCGCTCCGTGTCGATGACCGGCAGGCCGGTCGCGTAATCCAGCGCCGCCATCGCGTCCCAGGTCCACTCGCCCTGAAGCGTCCAGTCCTGCCGCTGGAGGCGGTGATCCATGGTCGCCGGCTGGAGCACCGCCCACCCCCGCTCGGCGAAGTAAGCACAGAAGTCGTCGGCGTGGCCCATGCGGTAGGCCTCCGGGTCGGCCTGCCCCCACGGCGCCTCGTGGCCGTGCAGGGCCAGCAGCAGCGGGGCTCGGGCGACGTTGCGCGGCAGCGACAGCAGCAGCGTGTTCTCGCGGTCCGGCCGAGAGCGGTAGCGGACCTCGCGGAGCGTGAACGCGGGCCATTCGCGGGTGTGCGTCACCCGCGCTTCGACCGGCACGCGAGGCGGCAGGCCTCCCCCCATCAACCGCTCGGCCAGCAGCAGCCGATACCGCTGTCGCCAGGACGCGAACCCCGCCGGGTCGTCGGGGAAACGCGAGCCGCGGCGGGCCAGGTCGCGCCGGAACCTCGCGAAGTCCAGCGGCGAAGTGGGCTGCGGTTCCGCCGGAACGGGCAGCGGGCGCAGGATCACCACCGCCGTGCCGGCCGACGGTATGTGGAGTTCCAGTCCGTAGAGGTGGCAGCCCAGCGTGCCGTCCCAGCCCGGACGGAGCCGGGCGGAAGCGTGACGAATCGCCTCGACCTCCAGCGGGGCACCGGCCCGCAGCACGATCAGGGGGTTGCAGGGCGCGGGGCATTCCAGCGTGAGCCGGTGATCGGCCCAGCCGGTGATCCTCGCGCCGTCCAGGCGAAAAGCGGGGTGATCGCTCTCGAGGCGGATCTCCGACGGCTCCAGGGCCCCCCGCGCGACCATCGGGGCAACGGCCAGCGTGACGATCATCAGCCTCCAGGGCAGGTCCTGTCGCATGCTGTTTCAGGCTCCCAACGACTGGTTTCAACCTTCGGGCGATCGACGGCCGGACCGATCCGGCTCGCGGCCTGTCGGCGGCCTGAGCCTAGCCGCGCCGGCGGCCGCGGGCCAGTCCCACAGCCGGACGGGTCCGGCCGGCGGTCCGTGGCGGTCGCGCGTCACGGACGCTATCATGGCCGCCGATGGCTCCCGCAATACCGGCAGAACACGTGTGCAGGGCACTGGCCGCGGGGCTGGTCATTCCCGCCCACCCGCTGGCCCTGAACGCGCAACGGCGGCTGGACGAGCGACGCCAGCGGGCGTTGAGCCGCTATTACCTTGCGGCCGGGGCCGGTGGGCTGGCGGTCGGGGTGCACACGACGCAGTTCGCGATCCGCGACCCGTCCGTGGGGCTGCTGCGGCCGGTGCTGGAGATCGCGGCCGAGGAAGTCGCCCGCCACGTCTGCCGGGGCGGACGACCGGTGGTCAGGATCGCGGGCATCTGCGGGCCGACGCCACAGGCCGTGGCCGAGGCCGGCCTGGCCCGCGAACTGGGCTACGACGTCGGGCTGCTGAGTCTGGCGGCGCTGCCGACGGCCGGCCTGGACGAGCTGCTGGATCACGCCCGGGCGGTCGCGGAGGCGATCCCGCTGATGGGTTTCTACCTTCAGCCGGCGGTGGGCGGCCGGGTGCTTCCGCTGGACTTCTGGCGGCGATTCGCGGCCATCGAGAACGTGGTGGCGATCAAGATCGCGCCGTTCGACCGCTACCGGACGCTGGACGTGGTCCGGGGGGTCATCGAGAGCGGCCGGGGTGAGCAGGTCGCGCTGTATACCGGCAACGACGACAACATCGTCGCGGATCTGCTGACCCCCTTCCGTTTCCGGTGCGGCGGACGAATCGTCTCCAAGCGCATCGTCGGGGGGTTGCTGGGCCACTGGGCGGTCTGGACGCGGCGGGCGGTGGAACTGCTGGACGACATCCACAGCCTGATCGAGACCGGGGGCGGTGTACCGGAGGAGATGCTCATCCGCTCGGTGGCCATCACCGACGCCAACGCCGCATTCTTCGACGCCGCCCACGGCTTCGCCGGCTGCATCGCCGGCCTGCACGAGGTGCTGCGCCGCCAGGGGCTGCTGGAAGGCGTGTGGTGCCTGGACCCCGCCGAGGGGCTTTCGCCCGGCCAGGCCGACGAGATCGACCGGGTCTATCGTGCGTGGCCGGAACTCAACGACGATGATTTCGTGCGCGCCGGCCTGGACGAATGGCTGTCCTGACGGACGGTCTTCCTGAAGGGGATACGGATGGACCTGCCCGCGCGAATCGACACGCCTGAGCAGCTGGACGAGGTGTTGACCGGCCCGGCGCCCGAAGTGGTCGAGGCGATGCGGGCCTGTCCGGGGGATCTGCTGATTCTCGGCGTGGCCGGCAAGATGGGGCCGACGCTGGCGGTGCTCGCCCGCCGGGCGATGGAGGCCGCCGGCGTGCCGGGCGAGGTCATCGGCGCGGCCCGGTTCAGCGATCCGCAGGTGCGCGGGTGGCTGGAATCGCACGGCGTGCGCACGGTCGCCGCGGACCTCCTGAACGCCGGCGACGTGGCCCGGCTGCCCGAGGCCCCGCACGTCATCTTCATGGCCGGACGGAAGTTCGGCTCGACCGGCGACGAGCCGCTGACCTGGGCGATGAACGTGCTGGTGCCGGCACGGGTGGCGGAGCGCTTCCGCGACTCGCGGATCGTGGCCCTGTCGACCGGCAACGTTTACCCGCTGACGCCGGCGGACGGCCGCGGACCGACCGAGGATGACCCCGTCGGACCGGTCGGCGAGTATGCCCAGTCGTGCCTGGGGCGGGAACGGATGTTCCAGTACTTCAGCGCCCGGCACGGCACCCCGACCGCGCTCATCCGCCTCAACTACGCGATCGACCTGCGCTACGGCGTGCTGACCGACATCGCCGGGCGAGTGGCCGCGGGAGTGCCCGTCGAGCTGGCGATGGGCCGGGTCAACGTGATCTGGCAGGGCGACGCCAACGCCGCGATCCTGCGCTGCCTGGGGCACTGCGCCGCGCCGCCGCTGGTGCTCAACCTTACCGGGCCGGAAAGCCACCGGGTCCGCGACCTGGCCGCGGAGCTCGGCCGCCGGTTGGGACGTTCTCCCGTGTTCGCCGGTCAGGAGTCGCCCGATGCCCTGCTGAGCTGCGCCGGGCGGTACGTGCGCCTGTTCGGCCGACCCCGGGTTCCGATCGAACGCATGCTGGACTGGGTGGCCCACTGGACGCGGATCGGCGGGCCGACCCTGGGCAAACCCACGCACTTCGAGTCTCGCGACGGCAGGTTCTGAGCACGGACGGATTCGTTCCGCGGATCGTCAAGCCGGCCGCCGGGCGAAGTCTCCGGCGATCGCTATCCGTGTTCGCGCAGCCTCTCGGCCTGCCTGCGGATCGCGGTTCGCGTCGCGCGGTCCAGGCGCGCGAGGTTGCGCAACTGCATGACCATGCGGGGATTGCGGGCCAGCAGGCGCTGATGGCGCATCAGGAACGCCCAGTACAGCGTGGTGAACGGGCAGGCGTCGTCGCCGGTGCGGCGGTCCGGGCGGTAGCGGCAGCCGTCGCAGTAGTTGCTCATCCGTCGGATGTACTGGCCGCCGGCGGCGTAGGGCTTGGAGGCCATGACGCCGCCGTCGGCGAACTGGGACATGCCCAGGGTGTTGGGCAATTCGACCCACTCGACGGCATCGACGTACACCGCCAGGTACCACTCATGCACGCGTCGCGGCTGAACGCCCAGCAGCAGGGCGTACAGCCCGGTGACCATCAGCCGCTGGATGTGGTGGGCGTAGCCGCAGGCCAGCGTCTGGCCGATGACCTCCCGCAGGCAGTTCATTTCCGTGTGGCCGGTCCAGTACCATTCGGGCAGCGGCCGATCGGCGTTCAGGGCGTTGCGGTCGAGGTATTGCGGCATGAACCGCCAGTAGACGCCGCGCACGTACTCGCGCCAGCCGAGCACCTGGCGGATGAAGCCCTCCGCGGCGGCCAGGTCGGCCTCGCCCTGCCGCCAGGCCTCCTCGGCGGCGGCCACGGCTTTGCGGGGGTCCAGGAGCTTGAGGTTCATCGCCGCCGAGCAGGTCGAGTGGTACAGCCACGGCCGGCCGGTCCACATCGCGTCCTGCCAGGTGCCGAACCGCCGGAGCCGGCGGGAGATGAAATCCTCCAGGGCCTGATCGGCCTGTCGCGGGGTCACCGGCCAGTCGAAGGCCGTCAGGGTGCCGGGATGCCGGGGGAAGCGTCGCTCGACCAGGGCGAGGACCTCGCGCGTGACGGCATCCGGCGCGAAGCCGCGGCGCGGCGGCACGCGACCGGGTCCGGCCTGTCCGAATGCCCGGCGGTTCTCGACGTCGTAGTTCCACCGTCCGCCGGCCGGTCGGCCGTTCTCCTCCATGAGCACGCCGGTGTCCCGGCGCATCATGCGGTAGAAGAACTCCTGCCGAAGCTGTTTGCGCGCGGCGGCGTGTTCCGCGAAGCGACCGGCCGGGCAGATGAAGCTGCGGTCGGGGCGGATGTCGATCTCCACGCCCGCCCGGGCGGCGGCCGCCACCAGTTCCTCGCGCACGCGCCACTCGCCCGGCTCGACGACCACCAGGCTTGAGGGCCCAAGCCCGGCGGCGGCCGCGATCAGTTCCTCGCCCAGGCGTCCACGGTTGGCGGGGTCGTCCAGCGCACGGTAGAAGACGCGGATTCCACGCGCCAGCAGGGCGTCGCGGAAGTGGCGCATGGCGCTGAGAAACAGGGCGATGCGGGCCTTGTGGGACCAGACATGCTCGGCTTCGGCCGCGACCTCGGCCATCCACACCGCATCGAGGCGGGCGTCGAAGCCGTCGAAGGCGGCCGAGGCGGCGTCGAGCTGGTCGCCGAGTACCAGAATAAGGTGGCGAACACCTCTGGTGGTTCGGGCCATGGTCGGCTCGTCGCGCGAACCCGTCCGGCCGGCGTCATCTTCAGCCGGGGCGGCCGAGGCGGATCCACCGTCAGCCTATCGCCGACGGCTCGCGGCGTCGAACCGGGGCATCAGGCGGGGGCCTGTCCGGGCACCACCAGCCCCAGGGCCGCCAGATGCTTCTCGAGCACCTCGCGCCGGACCGGCTTGACCAGGAATGCGTCGCATTTGGCCAGCAGTGACATCCAGACGTTGGCCTTCGAACTGGCCGCCGTCACCATGATCTTGCGGGACAGCATGGCCCCGCGGATGTGCTCCTCCTGCACCAGGTTGCGCAGCAGATTCACACCATCCATCCCCGGCATCTCGATGTCGAGGGTCACGAGGTGGTAGGGATTCCGGGCCTCCAGGGCCTGCCGGAAAAGCTCCAGGGCCCGCGGGCCGTCGAAGGCGGTGTCCACCTGGCCGTAGGCTTCCAGCAGGGTCTTGAGCTTGGACAGCGCCACGAATTCATCATCCACGACCAGTGATCTCATGACCGGTCCTCCACCTCGGCGCCGGCGGCGGCCGCGCGGGATTCATGCACATGCGCCGCGAGGCGCTCGCACTCGGCGGCCAGCGCCGCCAAGTCCCCGGAGATCTCTTCCGCCAGCTCCCGGCGAGCCAGCTCCTCGAGACGACCGGCAACCTCGGCCAGCGGACGGGCCTCCAGCGTGGCCGCCCCGCCCCGAATGGCGTGCGCCTCGCGGCGGATGGCCTGGAGGTCGCCGTCGGCCCGTGAACGCTGAAGCGTCTCGATCTGCTGCCGGACCCTGTCCAGGAACTCCGTCAGCAGGCGGTCCACGACCTGGGACGAGCCGAATTCCCGCACCGCGGCGGGATAGTCGATCGGCGGCTCATCGGCGGCGGCCGGTACCGGTTCCGTCGAGGTCGCGGAGGGGGTATCGGACAGGCCGGCCTTGCGATTCAGCCAGCGATCAACCGTCTGCAGCAGGATCGCCCGGCGGATGGGCTTGCCGGCCACGTCGTTCATTCCCGCGGCCAGGCAGGCACGGAGTGAAGCCTCGTCGGCATGGGCGCTGAGGCCGATGATTGGAACGGCGGCGCAGGGTCCGCCGGCGGCGCGGATGCGGCGGGTGGCTTCCAGACCGTCCATTTCGGGCATGTGCAGATCCATCAGAACCAGGTCAAAAGCCTCGGCCGTGCAGGCGTTCACGGCCTGGGCGCCGTCACCGACGATACGAACCGCGTGGCCGGCGGCCGTCAGGTGGATGCGGGCCACCTCCTGGTTGGCCGGATAGTCCTCGGCCACCAGAATGCGGCCGGGCCGCACGCTCCGGGGCGCGTCCGCGGGACTCGAAGAGCTCAGGCAGGCGGATTCTGCGGGCGGCTGGTCGCTGACTTCCAGAGGCACGTTGAACCAGAACGTGCTGCCCTCGCCGGGC